>JAGOCU010000307.1:0-1204 GCA_017998555.1 Thermoflexales bacterium | reverse complement strand
CGCAGATTACGCAGATTCGCGCAGATTTGGATTGATTTGGATAGAAAGAATCCATCCTATTCCTAATCTGCGTGAATCTGCGTAATCTGCGGATAAATCCCGGTTCCATCCGGGCGAATCTGGGGTAATCTGTGGACAGACCCAGACTCAACCCGCGCGACGACGCGATCGCCTCCCCCATCATGACTGACCTGCAAACCTCCCTCAACTCCCTCGAAACCTTGATCGCCACGCGCGAGCCAACTCTTCACGCGCTGCTGCCTGAGCCCGGGCGCTTTGACCGGCTGCGCCATGAGGCCGCCGCGCTCGAGGCGCGCTTCCCCGATCCGGCCGCCCGGCCGCCCCTTTTTGGCGTCCTCGTCGCGGTCAAGGACATTTTCCACGTCGATGGCTTTGTCACCCGGGCCGGCAGCCGCCTGCCTGAGGCCCTGCTCCAGGGGCCGCAGGCCGCCAGCGTCACGCTGCTGAAGGACGCCGGGGCGCTCATCCTCGGAAAGGCGGTGACGACCGAGTTCGCCTACTTTGGCCCCGGCCCGACCCGCAACCCGCGCGACCCGGCCCGCACCCCGGGCGGCTCGAGCAGCGGCTCGGCCGCCGCCGTCGCGGCCGGTTACGCTTCGCTTGCGTTGGGCACCCAGACCATCGGATCGATCCTCCGGCCGGCCTCGTTCTGCGGCGTGTATGGCTACAAGCCCACCTATGGGCGTGTCTCACCGGCGGGCGTCATCCCCCTCGCCGCCTCGTATGACCATGTCGGTCTGCTCGCAGCAGACCTGAATGCGCTCGAGCGCGGGGCGCGCGCCCTTATCCCCGACTGGTCGCTTGATCCGGCCGCCTGGGGGGCCTCGCGTCCGACCCTGGGCATCCCTGAGGGGCCGTATCTGCGCCGCTGCGGAACCGATATGGAAACGCATTTCCGCAACGCGGTTGTCCGCCTGATTCATGCCGGCTACAGCGTGCGCTCAATTCCGATGTTCGCCGACTTCGAGGCGATTCGCGACCGCCAATACGCCCTGACCGCCTTCGAATGCGCGGAGGTCCACCAATCATGGTATGACGCCCATCGCGGCCTGTATCACCCGAAGACCGCCGAGCTGATCGAGCGCGGCCGCGGCGTGCCGGCCAGCATCGCCGATGCCGCGATGGACGCGCGCTATACCCTGCGCGAGGAGATCGCGCGGATCATGCGCGTCGAGCGCATCGA
>JAGOCU010000306.1 GCA_017998555.1 Thermoflexales bacterium | reverse complement strand
GCGGTCATCGCGCTGTTCGACATCATCCGGCCGGTCCGCCTGCCCTGAACGATTGTCCCGGAAAGCGAAATCCCCCGCGCCGGCGTACGCCGGCGCGGGGGATTTCGCTTTCCGGGACTACTTCTGCGACAATAGGCGGCATGGCCGAGAAAAGCCGAAAACCCGTCACGCTTGCAGAGGCGCTGGCCGCCCTGGCCGCGCCTGAAACGATCACCAAGCGCATTCTCAAAGCGCTCAGCGATCTCGATGAAATCCAGTTGGGCGACACGCTTCAGGTCTGGCGCGATCTCGACGCCGATCGCCGGGCGGACGTCGCCGATCAGCTCGACACGCTCATGGCCGAGGATATCGAGGTCGAGTACAGCGCGCTTTTCCGCGCCTTCCTCGCCGACGAAGACCCCCGCGTGCGCCTGTCCGCCATCAGCGGATTGCAGACCGACGAGAGCGTCGCGAACATCGATCCCCTGGTCAAACTGATGCGGCTGGACGCCTCCGAGACCGTCCGCGCCGCGGCCGCCCTGGCCCTGGGTTCCTACCTGGCGTTGGGCGAGCTGGGCAAGATCAGCGCCGCCCGGCGCGACCAGGTGTATTCGGCCTTGACCGGGGTCTGGGTGTCGACGCGCGAGTTCACCGATGTGCGCCGCTGCGCGCTCGAGTCGCTCGGGTATGTGTCAAACCCCGCGGTGGAAGTGATCCTGAATGAGGCCTACGTATCGGACGACGAGGACCTGCGTATCAGCGCCGTGGTCGCGATGGGCCACAGCAGCGACAACGCCTGGCAGGAGATCGTGCTGAAGGAGCTGCTCAGCGAAAGCGAAGAGATGCGGATCGCGGCCGCTGCTGCCTGCGGCGAGATTGAGTTGCCCGAGGCGGTTGGGCGGCTCTCGACGCTCATCGACCGGGACGACGCGCTGGGCGCGCGCCTGGCGGCGATTGACGCGCTGTCGTATATCAGCACCACCGAAGCGCAGCGTGCCCTCGAGCGCGCGGCGGCGTCGGAAGAAGAGGAGATCGCCGAGGCCGCCGAGGAGGCCCTCGACGCATGGGAAGCGCTGAACGGCGATATCGAGTTGTGACCGGATGGTCCATCGTTCGCGCGTCCTGTCCGCGATCGCGCTGGCGCTGCTGATCGTTTTCGGCGCGCTCGCGCTCGCCGCCCGGGACGCCGGGCAGGCCGAAGCGCGCGCCATCTCGACGGGATTTCCCCAGCCGGTTCAGAACGCCGAAAGGCTTCGACTCGGCGTGAATGCCGCGCTGGAGCAGTATGACGAAGCCACCCTCGAGCAACGACTGAGCGATCTGGCTGCCGCGGGCGTCACCGATATCCGCCAGGAGTTCCGCTGGTCCGACATCGAGCCCGCGAAAGGCGCGCCAGATTGGCGCGCCGCTGATCGCATCTTCGCCGCCGCGCGCCGGCACAACGTGCAAGTGCTCGCGGTGCTGTGGACGACCCCGGCCTGGGCGCGCGGCCCGAGCGGTTCAACAGCCTTCCCCGCCATCGAGACCGCGCCCCCGGCAGATCCGGCCGACTTCGCCGCATTCGCCGGGGCCTTCGCGGCGCGCTATGCGACGCCGAACTGCGACGCGCTCCGAACCGGCTGCGCGATCCTGGCCTATCAAATCTGGGACGAGCCGAACCTCTCGGCAGCCTGGGGCAACGCCCTGATCAACCCGGCTGATTACCTGCGCCTGCTCAAGGCCGCCCGGATCGCGATCCGGTCCGCCGATCCGCAGGCCATTCTGGTCCTGGGCGCGCTCGCCCCAACCGCCGAACAGAGCCAGGTCAACCTCGCCCCCCAGGCGTATCTGCGCCGGCTGTATGAGCTGGGCGGCCATGACGCCTTCGACGTCGTCGCGGCCAAGCCATATGGCTTCAACTTCCCGCCCGCGGACCGGCGCGTCGATCCGGGCGTGCTCAACTTTTCGCACGCGCTGCTCCTGCGCCGCGAAATGGAACTGCACAACGAAGCAAATAAATCCCTTTGGATCACCCAGTTTGGCTGGAACGCCCTGCCTGGGGACTGGGCCGGCGCCAAATCGGTCTGGAGCGGGGTCACGGTCGAGCAACAAGTCGAGTACACCCGAGACGCGCTGGCCCGCGCCGCGGCCGAGTGGCCGTGGCTGGGCGGGATGTACATCGAAAACCTGCAGCCGCGTCCGAGCGCGCAGGGGCCCGCCGATCCGCGCTGGGGATTCGCCCTGCTGAACCCTGACGGCGCCGCCCGCCCGCTCTGGGCGGCGTGGAAGACCGCCATCAGCGACGTTCGAAGCGGACGTTTGCCCTCACCGCGCGCGCAATGGTTTGCCCTGCCGCCGAATTCGCGGCCGAAGGACGAGGCAGGCGTCGCCGGCTTCCAGGCTAACCCGAACGCCACTTTCTCGCCAGGCTGGCGCTTTGGCGAACAAGGCGCCGACGCGCCCGATCGGTCCGACGCGCGGATCGAGGCGCGCTTCACGGGCGACGACCTGGCTCTGATCGTCAAACGAGGCGAGTATAGATTTCGGGCGTATCTGTATGTCACCGTCGACGGCCGGCCGGCCAACCTGCTCCCGCGCGACCCAGGCGGGCCCAACCAGGGCGCCTACCTCACGATGACCTCGGCTCGGAACGTGCCCTGGATCGAGACCATTCCCGTCGCGTCGGGGCTGGGGCCGGGCGAGCATGTCGCCACGATCGTCGCCGATGGCGGTTGGGGGCAATGGATGATGCAGGGCTGGTCGAGCCGGACCGCGCGCAACGCCCCAGACTACGGCGCGTTGGCCTGGGTTCTGGCGGCGCTGGCGCTGGTCACCGCCATCGGCCTCGCCCGCGTAGCGCCCCGGGCTGACCTGGCGGGATTGGCGCGCGCCATCGGCGCCCGCATCAGGGCGTCGCAGGGCATCGCGCTGCAGGCCATTGCGGCCGGTCTGGCGCTGTGGGCGACGGCAGGGCTGAGCTGGGCCCAGGATGCGTCAACGGCGTATCGCAATCTCGGCACGCCGGCCAACGTCGCCCTGAGCGCTGGCGCATCCGCCCTGGCCTTCTGGGCGCCGGTCTTCCTGCTGAGCCTGGCCGCATTGACGGCGCTTTTCATCCTGATCTGGCTGCGCCTGGACATCGGGCTGGCCCTGGCCGCCTTCTTTGCCCCGTTCTATCTCGTCCCGCAACGCCTGTTCGAGCGGGCCTTCTCGATGGTCGAATTGATCACGCTGATGTGCGTTGCGCGTTGGGCGGTGTCGCTGGCGATGAACGCGATACGGGCCAGGCGGGCCGGCCAGGATCTGCCGCGCTTCAAGCCGACGCTCCTGGACGCGGGCATTCTCGGGTTTGTCGTGGTTGCCCTGTTCTCGTCGTTGCAGGCCGAGTTCAGGATCGAGGCGTTTCGCGAATGGCGTCTGGTCGTGGTTGAGCCCGCCCTGCTGTATTTCATGTTGCGGACCACGGCGCTGAGCGCAGAGCGCCGCAACGGCATCGCGGCGGCCTTTGTGACCGGCGGCATCGGCATCGCCGCCGTCGGACTGTGGAACTACGTTCGCGGGATCCGCTTCGAAGCCGAGTTCGGCCTTCCCCGCATTCAGAGCGTGTACGGCTCGGCCAACAACGACGCGCTGTATCTCGAGCGAGCCTGGGCGATGGCGCTGGCTGGGGTCGTCTTTGGCCGTTGGGCCCTCCAGGCTGTTGCCCTGCCCGGCGGGCGCACCCTGCGCGCGGCCTGGCTGCCTGGCGCGGCGCGCGGCGC
>JAGOCU010000305.1 GCA_017998555.1 Thermoflexales bacterium | reverse complement strand
GGCGTCACCGTTTGCGTTGGCGTCGCCGTGCGCGTGGGCGTCACGGTTTGGGTCGGCGTCGCCGTGCGTGTGGGCGTTTCCGTGCCCGTGGGCGCCAACGTGGCGGTATTTGTCGGCGTGCTGGTCGGGCCCGGCGTATTTGTCGGCCCGGGCGTGCCCGTTTCGGTCGCCGTCGCTGTCGGCGTGCGCGTTGGCGTGGCCGCGGGGACAGAGCGTTCCCACGACAATTGGATTTTGGCGTTGACGCCAAAGTCCGCATACTGCACTTGCACGAAGTGATTTCCGGCGCTCAAATACATCGATCCCGCCAGCGTGCGCGATCCACTCGCCCAGTTCAGAATCACCGGGTTGCCGTCCACATACAGGCGCACCGCGTCATCGACCGTGACCGTAAAGTTGTACGTCCCCGCGAGCGGGAAATTCACCGTGCGTTGCCAGTCAACCGAGAAGTTGTCGTTCACGACTTCCGGGGCCGGAGGCAGCAACCCCCAATCGAAGTTGATCTCCGGATCATCGCGGCGGAGCGCGGGGTCGCCCGTCAGGCTGGGTGTGTTGTAGTAGGTTCCCTTCCAGCCCGAGTAATTGACCTTCCAGGAGATGCCAACCGTGGCCACGCCGGTGAAGTCCACATACTCGACCACGATCGTATGCCGGCCCCGGGTGAGGCCCTTGCCGGCCGAGACCGTGCGCGCGGCGCCTGCCCGCCATTCGTCAATGACGATCACACCGTCCACCAGCAGGCGCGCGCCATCGTCAACCGTTAACGTAAAGAGATAGTTGTCGGTGGTCGGAACGTCCTCGAAACGCGTCCAGCGGGCCGACCAGTTGTCTCTCGGCACCTTCGCATCGGGCGAACCGGAACCCCAGTTGTAGCTCAGCGTCTTTTCGACCCGCTCGAGCACAGCCGGCCCGACGAGATCGGGGTTGTCAAAGTATTGGGCGTACCACTGACCCGGCGCATTGGGATCCAGTGTCGCCGTTGGTACCGACGGAATGGGCGTCGGCGTCAGGGTCGCCCCGATGGGAGGAGTCAGGGTCGCCGTTGGCGGAAGGGCCGGTGTTGGGGTGCCCAACAGCGGCGCCGGCTGGGCTGTCAGGGTGGGAGGCGGCACGCCATACACGACCTCGGCCGTCAGCGACTGGCCGCTGAACTGCCCGCGCGCGATGAGATAAACGCGGCCCGTCGGCGACGCCGGGGTCCGGAGCCCGGACACCTCGAAACGACCGCTTGGGCCAACCACGACCTCACCCAGTTTGATCACCTGATCGGCCGAAGGCTGCTTCGCAAGCGAATAGAAGATCTCGACCCGCTCGTTGGGCGCGAATCCCGTTCCTTGCGCCGAATAGGGCTGATTGGGCAGAATAATCCCGATCGGTTCGAGCCGGCTGGGGCCAGTAACAGGCGCGCTGCTTGGCGCAACCATCAGGCGGCTGCTGACAAAAGAAGACAGCGCGGCGCACAGACAGGTGACAACGATGGCTGAAACAAGCCCTGTCATGATGTACGAGCTGGGCGCGGCCTCACGGCGAGCGGCACGAACCGCCGACCCGGCGCTCGGCGCCGTCGAACCGTCGGACGGATAGGATCTGCCGGTCTCGTTCATCTTGTCACATTCGCGGCGTCAGCCACGATTCCATATCGCCCAGGGGAACATCTTTCTCCGGATCGTTGAAAATCTCGTGATAGAAGGCGGGATACTCGTGGGCGACCCCAACACCTGCAGGCAGCGCGGCCACAAATGCGCGCGCGCCGGCCGGATCGACCAGCTTGTCGGCGCCGGCAAACAACACCAGCGTCGGCGTCTTCCAGGCGGATGCCGCATCCCGCAAGGCCTTCCCCGTATTCACGATCCAGGCAAAAAGCCTAGGCGTGATCGTCGGATGCACCAGCGGATCCTTGCGATAGGCATCGACAACGGCCAAATCGCGGGCGACATATTCCACCAGAAGCTGATTGGACATCGCCATGTTTGGCGCCAGAACCGCCATCACCTTGCCAAAGATCACAAGGCCGCCGGCCGCCCGCGTCATCAGCGCCGGCGATGACAGGATCAGACCGCGCACCGGTACTTTGCCGCGCAGCGCCACCATGCCCGCGACCGGGCCGCCCATGCTGTGCCCGGCAATGAAAGGGACCTTTCCCGTGGCCCGGGCCAGCTCCGCCAGCACCTGTTCGGCATCCACAACCAGATCATCGCTAGACGCGAGCGCGCCCCGCGCGCCCGAGGATTGCCCATGGCCCCGGTGATCATGGGCCCAGACCGTAACGCCGATGTCCGCCAGCCGCTCCGCCACATGGGCATATCGCCCCGAGTGCTCGCCGAGTCCATGGCAGATCAGGAGCGCCGCCTTGCTCGCGCCTGCCGGGCTCCATTCGCGAAGAAAAAGGGTCGCGCCATCGCGCGCCGTCAAAGTCCGTGTCGTCGTTTGTGTCATCGAAAGACTGCCTCACGTTGAATTATAGGGTCACGCGCCCCGGACTACAATCCCCCCGATGAGCAGCCCTTACGCCGTACTGGCCCGGTTCTACGACTTGCAGCACAACGCCTATGTCAGCGACGCGCCGCTTTACCTCGGCCTGGCTCGCCGATTCGGCGCGGCCGGGGTCGCGCGCATCCTCGAACTCGGCTGCGGAACGGGCCGGGTCATGGCCCCGCTGGTCGCCGCCGGCCACACGGTGGTCGGCGTGGACGAGTCGCAGGAGATGCTCGATATCGGCGCCGATCGCCTGGCAAACGCGGACAAATCGCTTTGGCGGCTGATCACCGCGGACGCGCGCGCGCTGCGGCTTGACGAGACCTTTGATCTGGCGATCATCGCGCTCAACACCTTTCTGCACAACGAGACCCGCGAGGACCAGATCGCCACACTCCGGACTTGCCGCCTGCATCTTCGCCCGGGCGGCGCGCTCGTCGCCGATTTGCCGCCCAACGACGAGCTCGCCCACCAGCCCGATGACGGCCAGTATCAGTTTGAGGCCAAGTTCACCGACCCGGAGACGGGCAGCCTGATTGTCAAACACGTCGCCAGCGAGGTGTATTGGGCCACCCAATCCCAACGCCTGAGCTTTCGCATGGAAGAACGGACGGCCGAGGGCCAACGTCTCACCCACGAGACGGGCTTTGTGCTCCGCCACGTCTTCCGCAACGAGATGGAGCTGCTGCTCATCGCCGCCGGCTTCACCCATTGGGACTGGTACGGCAGCTACGACCTCGGACCGTACGAGGATGACAGCCCGCGCATGATCGTCGTCGCGCGCTAGATCACCCGCTCGTTGCCCCCGTCGATTGGCACCTGCGCCCCGGTCGTCCGGGCGAACAACGGGCCCAGCATTTCCGCCGCCAGTTCAGCGACATCCCGGCTGCTGACCTCGACGTGCAAGACGTTGTTGGTCTTGTACTCCTGCACGCTCAACCCGTAGCTCGCCGCCCGCGTCTTGAGCACGTCCTCCGTCCACAGTCCAGTGTCAAACACGGCGTTGGGGTGGATGACATTCACCCGGATCCGATCGCTCCCCCACTCCAGCGCCGCGATCCGGGCGAGTTGGGTGAGGGCCGCCTTCGAGGCCGAATAGGCCGCCGCGCCCGGGCCGGGCGCCGGCACATTCTTTGACCCGATCACGACCACCCGGCCGCCCCGCGGTGAGCGGGCCAGAAACGGGTGCGCGTCGCGCATCAGCGCCAGGTTCGCATCGACGTTGACCCGCATCACCTTCTGCCACAACTCGGTGGACAAAG
>JAGOCU010000304.1 GCA_017998555.1 Thermoflexales bacterium | reverse complement strand
TCGTTGATCCAGTTCTCCCGGGCGGTGAAGTGAAATTGGGGGCGGTAGCGCTCATCGTAACGGGGCTGCCGGGTCATGGGGGCTCCAATTCTGTCTGGCATGGCGCCAAGTCTATCGGTCCTCCCACAAATGAGGGGCGAGAACACGGTCTCCGCGTTTCGCGCGGAGACCGTGTTCTTGCCGGATGGTGTCCTGCCCCACACGTCAGGGCTGGCCGTTGGGTGGGGATTGACAAGGCCGCGCCTGGATGCTAGACTGGGAACGTTCCCAGGATCGTTCCCAGTCGGCCATGAAGCTTTCGACAAAACGGGT
This sequence comes from Thermoflexales bacterium, assembly GCA_017998555.1. Lineage (GTDB taxonomy): Bacteria > Chloroflexota > Anaerolineae > J036 > Brachytrichaceae > Brachythrix. The sequence goes on along the minus strand of JAGOCU010000304.1, from coordinate 3,432 downwards.
CACCATTGTGGATGTCGCCAGCAAATCCGGCGTGTCCAAGAGCACGGTCAGCCGCGTCTTGCGCGGAGACGGGGACGTGAGCGAAGGCGTCCGGCTCAAGGTGATGCGCGCGGCCAAGCGGATGAACTACCAGCCCAGCGTGTTTGCGCGCTCGTTGCGCAGCCAACGCTCGCACGCCATCGGGCTGATCATCCCCGACATCGCCAACCCCTTCTTTCCCGAGGTCGTGCGGGGCATCCAGAACACGGCGGACGAGCGCGGCTATACCGTGCTCCTGGCGAATTCAGACTGGCACGTTGAGCGTGAGCGCAAGTACCTGGACTTCGCGCGGCGTTATCACCTGGATGGGATCATCATCAACCCGGTCAGCATTTCGCCGGCGGAGCTGAAAAACAGCGGCTGTCCCGTCGTGGTGATTGGCAGCCGAGCCGCTTATGGTGTCTTCGACACCGTCGCGTCCGACACCCAGGGCGGGATTGCCTGCGCGGTGGATCATCTGAAGGCCCAGGGCCACCGCGACATCGCGCTGATTGCCGGTCCCGCCGGCAATCCGGGCGCAACGGTCCGCGCGCGCGCATACCGCGAGACCATCGCCGCCCACGGGTTGACGCCGCGCGACGAGCGCATCCTCTGGTTCGATTTCACCCGCGAGGGCGGGCAGGCCGCATCGCGAGCGCTTGCCGCTTTGGCGCCCCGCCCCACTGCGGTCGTATGCGGCAACGACCTGATCGCCATCGGAATACTGGCGGGGTTGCGCGAGGCGGGCCTCGATGTTCCGCGCGATATGTCGGTCATCGGGATCGACGACATCGACGCGGCGGCCATGACCTTCCCCCCGCTGACATCGGTCAGCAAGGATAAGACGCGGCTGGGCGTGCGCGCGGCGGCCCTTCTTATCGATCGGATAGAAGGAAAAATGCCCGATTCTCCGGCGCGCGAGCGGCTGGGCACGACGCTGATCGAACGCAGCAGTGTCGCGCCGCCCAGGACCGAAGACAAACGAGTGATAGCCCGGCCCTGAGGCCGGGTGCCCGGCCCTGAGGCTGGGCACTCAGCCCCGGGCCCGGTTGCCCGGCCTCAGGGTCGGGTTGTGGTTCAAAACATTCAGGAGGAGATAGCATGTCACAGACACGAACGATCCAACGAGCGATGTCACGCCGGTCGATGCTCAAGCTGGTGGGCGGTAGCGGCCTGGCGCTCGCGGCCACGGCCTGCGCCGCAGCCGCGCCTGCAGCCCCCACGGCCGCGCCTGCGGCGCCAACTACCGCGCCAATCGCCCCAGTCGCGCCGACGACCGCGCCGGTGGTCCCGACCGCCGTGCCGGCCAAGCCCATCGCCACCGTTGACTGGTGGACGGTGACCTCGGCCGATATCGGCTCGCAGGCCCAGCAGGAGGCGCTGATCGCGGAGTTCAACAAACTCAGCGCCAAGACCGGCGCGATGGTCAAACCGACCTTCCTGCCCGACGATGGCTTCTCGGAGAAGATGACGACCGTGCTCGGCACCGGCACCGGCGTGCCCGATGTCTCGACCATCGTCGTTGACTCGTGGTTCCCCGCCGCCAGCGATCTGCGCGATCTGATCGCCCGCGACAAAGTCGACATCAATCAGTACGCCAAGACCTTCTTCGACACCCGCTGCCGCTTTGGCGAGAAGATCATCGGCCTGCCCATCACCGTGGGCGCGACGATGTATTTCTATAACAAGGCCATGTTCGACGCCAAGGGCCTCAAGTACCCCGAGTGGGGCTACACGATGCAGCAGTGGCTGGCCGACGCGGTCAAGATGACCGACCGGAGCAAGAAGATCTTCGGCGCGGCCATGCCGACCCGTCTGTGGCGTGGCGAGTTCTTTGCGTTTGGCGCCAAGCCCATCAGCGACGACGGCAAGACGGTCGAGGGCTATATGAACGGGCCCAAGACGATCAAGGCCTTCGAGTTCATGGTCGATCTGGTCGAGTCGGGCGCGGTGCCGACCAAGGCCGAGTTCGATGTGCTGCGAACCGAAGGCACGGGTCCGATCGATCTGTTCAACACCGGCCGGCTGGGCTTCGCCGGCTTGAACAACGGACAATTCGAACAGGTCGACAAGGCCGGCGTCAAGTTCGGGCTGATCCACAATCCGGCGGTCGAGGGCGAGGACATCTTCACCAACGCCTGGACGCTGCAGCTGGGCATCCCGTCAGCGAGCAAGAACCGCGAGGCGGCCTGGGAGTATGTCAAGTGGCTGACCAGCGAGACCGGCCAGCGCTACTTGATGAACAACCGCAACGGCGCCTACACCCCGCCCATACCGACCCTGTGGCCCGATCACCCCGGCAAGAAGGATCCACGCCTGGACTTCTTCTTCAAGATCATCGGGACGACCCGGCATGTGTGGGAGTTCGCCGGCAAGTTCCCCTACTTCGCCAAGGCGACCCGGCCCGGTCAGGACGTCTACGACGGCATCTACGCCGGCAAGATCAAGCGGGCGGATGTCAAGTCTGAGTTGGATAAGCTCGTTGCGCCGATGCAAAAGATCGTCGACGAGGAGCGCGCCAAGCTGGGCCTGAAGTAAATACCGTCAACGCAAGTCGTTGCCGGAGGTGATATCGCCCGCGGAGCGGGGGATATCACCTCCGGGCACGAAGTTGCGTGCGTGTTTCAATTTCAAAGCAATGCGTATCCGACTCCCGAAAAACACGCTGGCGCGCCGTGAAGCAACCGAGGGGCTGCTGGGTATCAGTCCCTGGCTGATCGGCTTTCTGCTCTTCACGGCCGGACCCTTCGTCGTGTCGATTGTGCTCAGCATGACCGACTGGCGGATCATGATCGCGCCGAAGTTTGTCGGGTTGCAGAATTACATCCAGATCCTGACCAACGACCCGAACTTCTGGCAGTCCATCCGGGTGACCTTCACCTATGTGGCGCTGGCCCTGCCGCTGGGGTTGTTCGCGGGTCTGGGGTTGTCGCTGCTGCTGAATCAGAAGGTGCCGGGCGCGCGCGCGTTTGGCACCCTCTTCTACCTGCCGGCGGTGCTGTCCGGCGTGTCGGTCGCGCTGATGTGGATGTGGCTGCTCAACCCGGACTATGGCGTCGTCAATACCATGCTCGGGCTGATCGGCATCCAGGGTCCGAATTGGTTCTGGGATCCGGACTGGGCGCTGCCGAGCGTTGTGCTGATGAGCCTGTGGCGGGTGGGCGGGAGCGCCATCATCTACCTGGCGGGACTGCAGAACATCTCGCCTCATCTGTACGAGGCGGCCGAGATCGATGGGGCCGGAAGGCTGGCCAAACTGCGCCACATCACGATCCCGATGCTCACCCCAACCATCTTCTTTCAGCTTGTCATGGAGCTGATTGACGCCTTCCAGGTTTTCACCGTCATCTACGTCATCACCGACGGGGGGCCCATGCGCTCGACCCTGTTCTACATGTTCTACATGTTCCGAAC
>JAGOCU010000303.1 GCA_017998555.1 Thermoflexales bacterium | reverse complement strand
GGAGCTCGACCCGACCGGCGCCGGCGACGTGTTTTGCGGGACAACCCTGGCCCGGATTGCCCTGGGCGACGACGTGTGCGCCGCCGCGCGCGCGGGTGTCACCGCGGCGGGGCGCGTCATCGAACAGGCTGGGCCGGCGGCGTTGCTGTGAGTCCAGCCTGAGCGTTGCGTGACCTACTGCCGGCGGAAAAGATCCGCCAATTGCGCGTAGAGGGCGCAGTAGCGCGCATAGGCGTCGGCATAGCTGGATTGATTGGCCACGTTGGGCAAAGTCTGACCCTGGGTCGTGACCATGCGAGCGCAGGCCGCGTCCAGAGTGGGATGCGCGCCCGCGGCGACGGCCGCAAGGATGGCGTCGCCCAAAATCGTTGTTTCGGACTGGGCCAGGGTCAGCATAGGCAGGCCCAGAACGTCGGCTTTGATCTGGCGCCACAGGGCGCTTCGGGCGCCACCGCCGGTCGTATACACGGCGCGGACGGGGTCCCCAATCGAAGCCATGAGGTCGAGATTGCGCTTCAGCATGAAGGCGTTGGCTTCCAGAATTGAACGAATGAAGTGGGCCTTGGTGTGCCTAAGGGAGAAGCCATAGAACACCCCCCGGGCCTTGGCGTTGTACTCCGGGCTGAACGCGCCCGTAAGGTGCGGGAGCATCGTCAGGCCTTCGCAGCCCGGGGCAATGGTCGCGGCGAGTTCGTCCATCCGCTGATAGACCTCGTGCCCGTGCATGCCATGCGCCGCGACCTCATCCTCGACAAACTGATCGCGGAACCAGCGCAGCGTCATCCCGCCGGTGGGGCACACCGCGACAAACAGGAATGCGCCTGGGACGACATGCACGTTGACGGGCACCTTGCTGGTTGGATCGAAATCGTGGGCGGAGATGGTGGCTTGAATGGAGAGCGAGCCGCCCGTGCTTTCGGAGACAATGCCGGGCCGAATATTCCCGGCGCCAACAGCGCCGGCGGCCTGATCCATCCCACCCGCGATGACGAGGACGCGCTGTGGCAGTCCTAGGCGCTCCGATGCCTCGCGGGTCAAGGTGCCTACGCTGCCGCCGGGCGCCACGGGCGTGGCCAGGCGCTCGGGCGTGATCTCAAGAAAGGCCAGCATTTCGTCCCACCAGCAACCGTGGCGCGCGTCCCAGAGCAGCGAGCTGCACGCGATGGCGCCGTCGGTGGCGAATCGCCCCGTCAGGCGATAGAGCAGGAAGTCTTCGACAAGCAGAAACTTGTGAGCCCGTCGAAACACCTCGGGTTCGTTGTCTCTCAGCCACAGGATCTTGCAGGCCGTCCACATGGGCACCACGTCGGGATTGCCCGTGGCGGCGTACACGTCGCGCGGATCAAAGTGGGCGGCGATTCTGCGGGCGGCATCCGACGCCCGATTGTCGAGCCAGACCAGGGCTGGTCGCAACGCCCGCCCTTGGTCATCGACGGCGATCGTCGTTTCGCCCTGTGACGAGACGGCCAACGCCGCGATCTCCTCGCCATGCGCGTGCGTGACCACGCGCCGGACGACCCGTGCGCAGGCTTCCCAGTAAATCTCCGGGTCGATCTCAACCTCGTCGGCACTGGCCGTGACCAGGCTGTACTCTTCGGAATCAATCGCCCGCGCGATCCCGTTTTCATCGAACAATCCCACTTTCAGCGCCGTCGTTCCGGCGTCAATTCCGAGGAAGAGCATCTAGAACCCCAGGGTGGCTTCGATGATGCCCTGATAGCCCCGCGCGGCGGCGAGCAGGTCATTGATTGCCAGGCGTTCATCGACCACATGCGCGTCGCCTTCGCTGGCCGGCCCGAATCCGACCGTCGGCACGCCCGCTACGCCGGCGCTATGTGCGGCATTGGTGCAAAAACGATACGCGCCAATTCTTGGCGTGAGCCCTGCCGCGCGCAATCCGGCGAGCGCGCCCTGAACAAACGGGTGGGCTTCGTCGAGCACCCAGGCTGGGAACCACTTTGGGCCGCGCAGTTGGCCGCCGATGTAGGTGGCGTGCTGGCCCTCGGCCAGAGTCACGTTAACCCGATCGGCCCGTATTGCGCCGAGCACGCTCGCTTGCGTTTCCCCGGGCAACAGACGCCGATCGTAGGTGACCCGGCAGCGGCTGGGGATGACCGAGTAGCCCGGATACGGATCGGAGACGATGTCGGTGAGCACCATCAGTGCTGGTCCCATCAGCGGGTCGCTCGCGGTCGGCTGGCGTTCGATGGCCTCCACCGCCTTCAGCATGAGCAGGACGGCGTTGACGCCAAGTTCCGGGGAAGACGAGTGGGCGGGCTGTCCGATGGCTTCCAGGTGGATTTCGGCCCGCCCGCGCCCGCCGCGGTTCAGGTTCAGCTCGGTCGCTTCGCCAATCACGACGAAGTCCGGCGGAACCGCGGACATGACCGCGCCCAAGCTGACGCCTTCCATCACCTCCTCGAGCACAGTCGCGCTGACAACGACCCGGCCCGCGATCCTGGCACGATCGACGCGCGACGCGGCGTGAGTCATGGCCGCGAGCGCGCCTTTCATGTCAGCACTGCCCCGGCCATAGAGATAGCCGCCGTCGATCTCCGCCCCAAAGGGATCGCGGGTCCAGGGTGGGCCGGAGGCTATGCCGACGGTATCGCAGTGGGCGTCGAGCAGGAGCGTCTTGCCCGGGCGCGCCCCATTGATGACGCCGATGGCGCTCCCGTTGGCGTCGGCCCAGGCCAAATCAAAACCCAGCGCCCGCATTTCGGCGAGGATCACCTCGACGACGCGCCCCTCGTGGCTGCTGAGGCTTTGTTCGCGGACCAGCGCCTGCGCGAAGGCAATCAAACGGTCCACATTCATCTTTTGTCCTCCCACAGCCGGCGGGCCGCCGCCTGGGTGCCGGCCCGGATGGCGTCCAAATCGGCGCCCAGCACCACTCCGTCCCGCACACGGGTCTGGCCTGCCACCATCACGCGTCGCACGTGGGTGTGGTTTCGGTACAACACCAATTGGTCGTATAGATTGTGCGTTTCGGCCGGCGTCGGAAAATCCGAATCGATCAGTTGCAGATCCGCCTGCCAGCCGGGCGCGAGCCGGCCCACATCCGATAGGTTCAACGCGCGCGCGCCGCCCAGGGTGGCGAGTTGCCAGACAAGGCTGGCGGGCATCACGCGCGGATCCTGGCGGTGGGCCTTGTGGATGAGGAACGCGCCGCGCATGACCTCGAAGAAATCATTGATGTAGCCGTCGCTGCCCAGGCCGACCGTCACGCCCGCTGCCACCAGATCCGGCACGGGTGCTACGCCGCCGCCCACCTCGCAATTCGAAAGGGGCATGTGCGTCATGCGGATACCCCTTTTGGCCATCAGGGTGATCTCCTCCGGGCTGATCTGGACGCATTGCGAGGCCAGCATGTTCTCGTCGGCGACACCGAGCTGATCGTAGTATTCGAGCGGTCGCATCCCAAAGCGCGTCCGCGCGTAGTCGGGTTCGTGCGTGCCTTCCGACACATGCATGTGCAGTTGGGCATCCAGCTCGCGCGCCAGGCGGTGCGCCTGGCCGATGAAAGCTGCCGAGCAGGTGAAGGTCGTGTGAAAGCACATCAGACCGGTGACCAGGCCCACGGCCGCCCGGATGAATTCGGCGTTCTCTTGCAGACCGAGCTGTCCGTTAGCGGCGCTCACCCGCTCAGTGGCCTCAAACGACAGAATCCCGCGCAGGCCGCGCGCGCGAACCACCTCGGCCTGTGCTGAAAGACAGCCCGGCAGGCTGTGCGGCGCTTCCAGGCAATC
>JAGOCU010000302.1 GCA_017998555.1 Thermoflexales bacterium | reverse complement strand
AGCTCACCGGCACGGCCACCGCCGACGTCAAGATGACCGACTTCAAATTCAACCCGCCGGACATTGCGGGTACGCTGAAGGCCGACAACGAAGTCAAGCTCAAGCTCGAGTTCGTGGCGATGCCGTAGAGGCTGGCCGTCATCCGAAAACACATTGGCGAGATCACAATCCCCGCGCTTCGCGCGGGGATTGTGATCTCGCCGGATGTTTTCAGGATAACGTCATGTCGTCCAACTCGATATCGAACTCGCCAACATCCAGATGGCGTGGCGCGTCGGCCAGCTCAATATCGTGCTCGTGTCGGCGCTTGAGCAGGGCCTCGAGATAATCCGCCCAGGCCGCTTCGCCGGCCGTCCAGCGCGCGCGCACCCCGGATTGCAGCCAGGCCAGGTCCGACCAGCCCGCCCGGGCCGGCGGCGATCGGAGCAGCGTTTTCAGCCGGGCCCGATCATCGTCCTGACGCCATAGCGAAATTGACCCGCCCCGATGCAGGTCTTCGATCCGCGCGCGCGCGGCGTCCTGCTCGCGCACGGCAAGCCAGCGCCCATCAGGGCTGAGGGCGCTGGTCAGCAACCATTGCCGGTCGGACTCCCGAACGAGCGGCGCCTGAAATGTCTGGGCGGGCTTGCCGCTGATCGCATCAAAGATCGCCGCGCTCACCCCGTCAGGACCGCATGCGCGGCCGGCCAGCCACTGGCCATCCCGCGAGAACGCCCCCGAAAACGTGTGTCCAGCACTCGGCCAGTCAAAGAATCTCAGGCGCTCGCCGTCCGTCGGGCGGATGAACTGCAATCTGAGCCCGCCGGGCGCCTGCTGCGGGATCAGCAGCTCACCATCGTCCGGATGGGCCACCCAGGCCGGTGTTTCCCGTGTGGCCGTGGGGACGCAGGGCCAGCTTCCCGTCAGGACCGCGGCGGGCATGCGCCAAGCCTGGGCAAATCCCCGGGTGAGCCCGGTCGTGATCAGCACGCGACCATCAGCGCACATCGTCACCCCCTGGTCTGGATCGCCAGCAGGGAGAGCCATCTCCTCGACATACCCATTCGCGCCAGCCGCCATCCGACGGGCCAGAACTTTGCCCCGGAGCATCGCGACCAGCCACGCGCCATCGGCGGTGTAGCGCAACCAGGCGGGGGGCTCGTTGAGCTGCCAGACGCTGAAAATGTAGTCGGTCGGCACATTGCGGATCGAGATTCGGGCGTTCTCGACCGTCGCCATCGACGCCCCATCCGGGCTGACCGCGCTGCGGGCGCACAGATACTCGCGCCAGTGCCCGGACGGCAGGTGCCACACCGCCACCCGATCGGGCTGAGGCGAGGGCGAGACCAGGCTTTGCCCATCCCGGCTGAAGCCAAAGCCATGCCGGCCCGACGGCTGCGGCAGCACGAACAGATCCCCCTTATGCCAGAGCGGGAACTCGGCCGCCCGCGCAAATGGAACCGGGGGATCGGCGGCCGGTTGGCGGGCGAGACGCGCGAGGGCGCCCAGGTGTGACAATGCGACGGCCGTGTCCGCGTCTCCCGCAACCCATCCGCTCTCGCGCAGCAGGGTGTGTCCCTCGGCGGCGATCAAAGGCGGCAGCGCCATTGCCAGACGAGCGAGATCGTCCCAGCGCCGCTCACTCGCCAGCCAGTCCAGAATAGTCCGCCCTTCACCCGAGGTCAGCCCGCTTGCCCGCCGTGCCCCAGCTCCACGCGAATGGGTGGCATTCAGCAGCCATTCCATGCGCCCTCCGGCGCGAGCCGCCGCGGCCAGCCGGGCGCGCAGATCCGGGCCGGCCAGATCGTAGGCGCTTCGGATCAGGGCATGATCAAAATCGGCATCGTCAAAGCGCGACCACTGGGCCGTGATGAAGAAATACACTGCCCTTTGGCGCGGATCGCGCGGCGACCAATCCTCGGCGCGGGCGAGATCCAGCGCGGGGGCAAAGTCCCGTTGGACAGCCAAACGCAGGATAGCGTCGCGGGCCTGGGCATTGCCGGCTCGGCCGAGCGCGGCAAGCGCATCGAAGCAGGCGCTCCGATCGGCCGGCTCGGGATGACTCACGGCCGCCTCGGCCAGGCTGTCCACGGCCGCAGCAGTGCCTTCAGCCGCGAGTGCTCGGATGGCCGCCGCCCGGCGAGCCGAGCCAAGCACAGGCACGCGCGAGTAAAGTCCGCGACCGGTGTTCCGGTCGGCCCGATCGGTACTCCGGTCGGCGCTCAAGTCAACCTCACCACGGGAAAGTCGCGGAGAGTGGTTCGACCGGTGCGCACGTCAACGGCGGTCAGAGTCAGGCGCTTGTTGGCGTCGATGCGGAAGGACAGGTCGAAGCAACGCTCGCCCTGGGCGGCCGGCGCGTCGAGGACCAGGAAGGTCGGGGTGCGCTCGTTCATCCAGAAGGCGCTGCGCTCGGTCTCCTCGAGCGGCGCCACCTCGGCGATGCGCGGCGCGCCCGATGGGTCAAAGATCAATTCAAAGGTCGCCGCGCGCTCGGCGGGCCGCTGTTCGGCCATTTCAAAGATGGCCAGGCCGAGGCGGGTTTGCCCATCGTAGCTGGCCTTGATCGAGACCCGCGCAATCGAGTCGGCGCTGGGATATGACGTGCCGCGCGCGACCAGCGGGCGGAAATCGTAGTCGCCCTTTTCGCGATTCACATAGCGCAGCGCGTAGCTGTGCTGGATGTGATCAGACACCTCGGCGCCGGCCGCGAAGGCGGCCGCCCCCCGCGCCACCGCATCGAGCGGGCGATCGAGGCGGACCCGTTCCACGCCAAAGACCTGGCGCACAACGCTCTGCGCCACGGGCATGAGGCTGCCCCCGCCAACCATCAGCGCGGCGCCGATCCGATCTTCGTCGTAGCCGCGTTCGCGGGCCGAATTCAAGGCCCGCCGTAGGACCCGATCCAGGCGCGAGCGAAAGCCGCGCTGCTCGAGCAACGCTTCGAAATCGGACCGGGTGTACTCGGCGGCCAGCGCGTTTCCGGTCTCGGCGTCAACGACGGCCAGGCGCGCCGCCGGCTGGGTTGATAGGGCGATCTTGAGGGCCTCGCACTCGGCCAGGAGGCGCCGCCCGTTGCGGCGGATGATCGGGTCCGACGGATCGCGCCCGTTTCGGCGCACAACATCCTCATACAACCACTGATCGACGCTGGCCCCGCCGAGGTCGGCCCCGGCCTTGCCCAGCACCCGGCAGCGGCGCGGGCCGCCTTCGGTCGTTTCATTCAGTAGAGCAATCGACACATCGAGGGTGCCCCCGCCAAAGTCGAAGACGAGCAAGGCCTGACCGGCTCCAACGCCGGCGCCATATCCCAGGGCCGCCGCCGACGCTTCGTCGATCAGCCGGCAGCGAGCGAAGCCCGCCGTCTCGGCCGCGCGGAGCAGCCAATTCTCGTAGTGCTCAAAGGCTTCGACCGGCACCGTCAGGGCGATCTCCTCATCGCGCAGGCCAAGTTCGCCGGCGGCGTAGACCAGGACCGAGCCCAGGAAATCGGCGCCCGCCCGGGCGTGCGAAATGTCGCGATCGTCGATCCGGCGCGTCACCGGGCTGCGGTTGGCGATGTAGCGCTTCATCCAGCGAAAGGTGCGGGCGGACTCGGCCAGGCCGAGCTGGGCAACCTGCTCGCCCACCCATTGGCGGCGATCGGCGGCGTAGTGGATGAGGGAGGGGATGGCGGAGACGTCGCCGCCGGGCGCAGCGTACAACCGACCATACTCCGGCGCGGGCAGGATCCGGGCCTGGTGCTGGGCGTCGTCCCACATCGCCAGGAGGGTCGT
>JAGOCU010000028.1:1334-14106 GCA_017998555.1 Thermoflexales bacterium | reverse complement strand
CAGCCTGGCGGGGCACAAAATCGGCGACGCCGAAATCGCCGGGCGAAGCTACAACGAGGGCATGGCCCGCTTCCCTGACAACGCCGTGATCCCGGCCGGCGGAGTGATCGTCGTGGCTGTGGACGCGCTCAAATATCAGAGTGATTGGGGTCGGCGAGCCGACTACGAGCTCGGCGGATACGATGCCAGTGTGCCGGACTTGATCGCTTACAGCGCCTGGAGCACGGGCACGCTGGCGCTGGGGAATTCGGGGGACCAGGTGCTCCTGCTTGGACCCAACGACGCCATCATCGATGCGGCGCAGTGGCTGACGACGACTCTGACAGGCGTCGCGCCCTACACGCTGACGTTGGGCGCGAACCACACCCTGCAGCGCTGGCCGCCGGCGGGTGACAGCGACAACTGCGCCGTCGACTTCCGCGACCAGGGCGTCCCAAGCCCGGGGACGGTGCCATAGATTTGGCCGGAATAGGTTGTGGTGGCCCTGTAAGCGTCGCGTGCGATAGCCCGGGCCACCACCCCAACAGAGCCGGATGCGATAGCCCGGGCCACGGCCCTGAAAGGGCCGGATGAGACAGCCCAGGGCGAAGCCCTGGGAAGCCGGCCCAATATCAATACTCAGCCCTGAAAGGGCGAAATACCATGGCTCAATCACTTGCTCAAATACTGGTTCATCTGGTCTTCTCAACGAAGAACCGAGAGGCCCTCTTGACGGATGAGTGCCGCGATGAACTACATGCATACATTGGTGGAATCGTCAAATACCGCAAAGGCGCCCTTCTCAGTGCCGGTTCGGTTGCCGATCACATTCACTTGCTGGTCGCCCAGCCGCGCACGTGTTCGGTTTCGGATCTGATACAGGACATCAAGGCGGACTCATCAGCGTGGCTCAAGACTAAAGGCGCAGACTATTCCGACTTTCACTGGCAAGCCGGCTTCGGCGCATTCTCGATCAGCCCTACCCACCGGCCGGTATTGGAAAAATACATCGCGGGCCAGGCTGACCATCACCGTAAATTCTCATATCAGGACGAATTTCGACGTTTGTTGAACGAGCATGGCATCCAGTTTGACGAACGGTATGTGTGGGACTGAACCCTATTTCGCCCTTTCAGGGCTCATTGGGCATTGGATGCCGCCACCCAGGGCTTCGCCCTGGGCTATCTCATTTGGCCCTTTCAGGGCCATGCGCGCGCGAATCCGACAGGGAAAAGAGCATCGCCGCCCCGACGTACGTCGGGGCGGCGATATCGATTCCGGAACAGGTTGTTATTGGCGGCTCAGTCAGCCAGGCCGCTGACGTCCTCGGCCACCATGGCGGCGGCGCCAAAGTCCTTCGGCTGGCGGTGCTGCTCGGGCGTATTGACGAACTTCGTGACCGCGTCCTTTGTGTTCAGCACACCAAGGCGGGTGAAGAGCAACTCGAAGCGCTCGCCCAGCGCCTGACGAACCTTGGCCCGCTCTTCCTCAGGGAGGTGCCACATCTGCTTCTTGAACGGCCCGATGGCCTTCTTGCGGGTCTTGTAAAGGAACTGCTCGTCGGTGTCCTTTGGCTTGCGCTCATCAATGGCGTTCTTGAAGAGCCAGGCATTGATCTCGGCGTTGAATTCGGGCGGCAGCTGATCGAAGAGCATGGTCTGGAAGGCGGTGGCGAGGTGCACCTCGATCGCCTGCGCCTCGACGAACTTGCCAAACGCCGCTTCGGGCAGGGTGCTCGCGCCGTGCTGGACGGCTCCGCCCATCCCGTGGTTGCGGGCTTCGACCGAGAGGTCGTGCAGCGTGCGGAAGTCGATGGTGACCTCAGCGATTGTGCCGTCGGGCAGGACAACGCCGCCGTGCGAGGTGCCCGTCTGGATGCTGATCTTGCTGATCCCGGGCTTGTGCTTGATGAGGGGCTCGTAGCCCTCCATGAATGCGCGCATCTCATGGATGTCGCTGTTCTTCTGGCCGACTTCGCCGATTTCACCGCCCAGCGAGACGGTGATGCCCTTGGGGGTGCGCTCGCGGATGAAGTCGCTGAACATCGCGCACAGCTCAAAGTTGAGACGCTGTTGTTCGAGGAGGGTGGGCTTGCTCAGATCAACCAGTGTGGAGGGATCGATGTCGATGTTGTAGAAGCCGGCGGCCAGGGCGTCTTCCATGAGCTTCTTCAGCGCGCTGATCTCGGCATCACGGGTGGCCGGGTCGGCGTACTTCTTGGCATTCACCTGGAAGTGGTCGCCCTGAATGAAGAGCGGTCCGCGAAAGCCTTCCTTGATCGCGGCGGCCAGCAGCACGCAGACATACTCCTGCGGCGTCTGGTTCGTGTAGGTCATCTCGCTGCGGGCGATTTCAAAAATGAAGGCGCCCACATTGTGGCGGACGACAGCGGCCAGCGCCGCACGGGCCGAGTCATAGGCCATGGCGCGGATGTTCATGGCCGGGGTGGTGAAGGTGTGGGGGAGTTTCCCCGCGCCACGGGCCACATACAGCTCATGGATGGAGCCAGGCCGGATGCCCAGGGTCTGGGCGGTCTCCCAGATCAGCCAGCGCGCGCCGGCTTTGCGGTCATCATCGCCGAATACGGCGAGCGAAACCAGCGCGTCGATGCCGCGTTCGCGCAGCACTTTCTCATCACGGACGATAACGCGGCCGGCCTTGACCTCAAGGGCATTGCTGGCGGCGACTAAAAGGGTTTGGAGAGTGTCATTCATGATTGTTTACCTTACTCTATCATCTGATTATTCGCGCCGGCCAGGTGTCCAACCGTGTGGCCAGTATTCCATGTCCAGTGGTCCGATTGGCCCTGTTGGAAGCGAATTCTTTCGACCGGATCTATGCTTTTTCGTCGAGGTAGACCGGATCAAGCGGCGCCTCGCGGCCGAGCAGGGCCAGGGTCGCCTCGAGCACCCGCCGCTGCTGGGCCAGGTCATTTGGCCGGCCGATGGTTGAACCGCGGCCCAGTTTTGTATACGTTGCGCGGGGCGGTTTGATCGGTATCGTGCGATCCGCGTTCCAACTCGTCAACGTGGTGGCGACGCCGAGCATCTCCAGCGCGCGGGCAATCAGTCCGACGGACTGAACGCAAAGCGGTCAGGCAGGCACAAGCAGCGCGGCGTCGGCGCCAAGAACCTTGACCTCGCGCACGATGGCGGGAATCGTTTCATCGATGACACGATCGAGCGCAGGTTGATATCCGCCAAAGCTGATGAAGTCGTCGGCGAGCGCGCCGATGGCGCCGGCGCTCACCATCTCATCCAGCCGACGAACAGGCACCAGAACATCCGGATCCGCATCAACGGCGGCATGATCATAGTGATCATGAGCGTAGGCGATTGCGCTGATCGGCGCCCAGACCGGGATGCGGCGGATCGTGTAGTCGCCGTAGGGATTGGGCGCGTCAAACGGCGCCTGCGACGCGGGCAGATACGCGCCTGCCGACGAGATCAAGATCAGACGCGCCTTGCGCAGGTCGATGGCCTTGCCGCCGACCGGTTGCGCGTTTGCTGGCCGCTGATAGCGTTTCCAATCGAGCTTGCCGGTGGCTTCGGCGGTCGCCAGCCAGCCGGCGCGAAAGTTCGCCGTCCAGGCTGCGCGGTTTTCAAGAATGTCCATGGGGATATCTTGATTATCGACCCGTGAAGTGTCGCGGCGAGAAAAACGCGGCCCAAACGAAAGCCCCCGCCCCGGCGTACGCTGGGGCGGGGGCTTTCGTTTCCCTCAACAGGCTGAATTGGCGATCAGACTGGAACCGCGACGCGGCTCACTCGCCGCTGAGACAAAGTTGCCATCAGCGCATTGCGGCGATTGCGCCGGGCCACGGCCATGCCGACGATGTTGCTGATTGCCTCACCGTAGGAGTAACCCGCGGCGCGGCACCCGCCGGCGAAACCGCCATCGGAGGTAATGTCGGGATTCGGATTGACATCCACGACATACGGGCGCTCAACGCCCAGGGCGTCGGTCTCGATGCGCAGATCGACGCGGGCATAGTCGCGACAGCCGAACGCGCGGTAGGTGCGCAATGCAATGTCCTCAATCTGGGCGCGAAGCGCCTCGCTGACGACGGGCCGCTCATTGACCGGGGTGGTGTTCCACTCCAGGCTGTTGGGCGTCCACTTGCTATCCCACGTCACCATCTGATGCAGGGGATCAGGGATCGCTGAGAAGTCAATCTCGCGAAGCGGCAACACGCGCGGGCGGCCATTGCCCCAGATTCCAACGTTGATCTCGCGCCCGGCGATGAAACGCTCGACGATCGATCCTTCGTTGAAGGCTTCAGCGATATGGGCGACTCGGGCGCGCAACGCCTCCACCGAGTGCACGACGGCATCGCGTGTGACAGCGGCCGAACAATGCTGCGCGATGGGCTTGACGATGGCCGGGAAGTGATTCCATTCCGTCACATCCGCGGGCGACAAGAAGTCGCGGCCCTCGGGGGTTGGAATGTTCCAGCGATCAAGCATGCGCTTGACGTGGCCCTTCTCGATCGACAGGCGCAGCGTCGCGGGAGGATTTCCGGTATAGGTGAAACCCATCTCGTCCAGCTCCGCGCACACGCGCGCATCGCCGGCGATCTCGTCCTCGACCGCCTCAACCCAATTGAAGACGATCCACTCGTTGGGATCGTACTTTGCGAGGCCGGGGCGGATGTCATTCCAAAACTCAACGGCGACGGCCCTGTGCCCGAGAGCCTGCAGCCCATCGAGCATCTCCTGGGTCTGGCGCGCGCCGTACTCAAGCTCTTCCTGAGTGCGCGACTTGTAGTAATTGAAGAGCACAATGACTGGCGCTTTATCTGTTCGCATTATCTTCACCTTGTATCAAGCGCTCATTGTCCGTCCTTATTGATGGTTCGTCAATGCTTTTCTCACCTTAAATCGCCTTAAAACTTCTCGGATGAGGCGTTTTCGGACGGTGATGCCGGTTTTTTGCGTGGAGGTTGTCCCAAATAGCATCCGGCGAGATCGCAATCCCCGCGCTTCGCGCGGGGATTGCGATCTCGCCGGTCATTGCCTAACAACACCGCGCGCGGGTTTTCGCGTCAGCGGAAGCGCCGTGAATAAATGTTGAGATCGTCACCGTCGGCGTAGTAGCCCTCGATGACGGCTGCGCGGGCAAAGCCCTGCGACTCATACAATCGTCGCGCGGGCGCGTAAGGCGCGGTCGATGACGTGTAGATCACCATCAACCGCCCGTTCTCGCGCATTGCGACATCGACCGCCTCGCGCAACAGCGCCGCGCCAACACCACGCCCGCGCGACGATGGCAGCGCGCAGACCCAGAAGAGATCCCAGGTGTCCTGGGTGAGCGACTCCAAACCGAAGCAGGCGAAGCCGACCATGCGCGGCGGCGCGTTGTCGTCACGATGCTCCCAGCACGACAGAAAGCGGTAGCTGTCGCGGGTCATGGGCCTGGCGTAGGTCAGGGCAAACATCTCATCCACCGTGACGACATCAATCTCGTGAAAGAGACCCGAGTTGAGCAGGATCTCCCCGATGCGCTCGCGATCACCCTCGGCACTTGGGCGCACCTCGATGTGTCCGGCGGCCGGACTTGCTTCAGCAGGCGCGTGGCGGCGCAGCGCGAACAGGAGAATGCGCTCGAGCATCTCGCCATAGCTCAGACCCGCGGCATGCGCTGCGATGGCGAACCCTCCGGAATCGCTGACGTCGCAATTGGCGTTGACGTCATAGGCCAGCGGCTGGCCCAGGCGATTCAAGCGCATATCCACCCGCCCGTAGTCGCGCACCCCGCCGGCCTTGTAAGCGGCGATGGCGACGCGCTCGATCTCAGCCTTGAGTTCGGGCGTGACCGGCGCGGGGCAAATCGCCGGAATCCTGCGATACGCCGCAGAACCGGGCGTCCATTTGGCATCGAAGGTGCACAACCGGTCATGAATATCCGGGAACGCATCGTAGGTCATGGTCGAGATGCCCAACACATGCGCCTCGCCGTTCCCCCAGACTGACACGTTGTACTCAGCGCTGTCCAGAAACTCCTCGATGACGACGGGCTCCTTGAACTCCGCGATCACATTCGCGGCCTGCGCGCGCGCCTCGGCGTCATTGAGGACCACCGACTGGCGGGTGATGCCATACGAGCAGTGCTCGGCAGCGGGCTTGATGATCGCGGGGTAGACACTGAAGGCGGCATCCTCCGCGCGCTCGACTTCCTTCCATTGGGGCGTCGGCACCTGATGCGCATCAAACAGGCGCTTCATCGCGTCCTTGTATTGCGTCTCGTCGAGGGCCTGACTGGTCGAACCCGTATAGACATATCCGCGGGTCTCGAGGTAATCGGCCGCGGCAGCGTAATAGAAGGGCTGGCCGGGTGAGCCCTCGCACAGATTCAGCACCACCCATTCCCCGGGGAGATACGGCTTGAGAGCCGATTCGAGATCGTGGTTGACCTCGACCCGGAGCGTGTTCCAGCCCAGCTCGGTCAGGGCCTGCTCGGCGCGGGTGACAAGCGCCCGCGTATCCGTGACCTCCCATGGGTGGATCTTCGTATCGATGCCGTAGAGGATGAGGACCGGGAGGCGATTCACGATGTCAGATCATCCCGTAGCGCTTGAGCCCGGCGTCAAGAACCATGTTGACAAGATCGGCGTGGGTGAGCCCTTCGGCCTTTGCCATGAGGGTGAGGTCGCTATTCGGCGCGATGCCCGGCAGTCCATTGATCTCGAGGATGAACGGGTTGAAATCAGCGTCCAGTCGGAAATCAACCCGGGCGTAGTCGCGGCTGCCCGTGCACAGGAACACCTCGTGGGTGAGTTCGCGGATTTGATCGCTCAAACCGGGTCGGTAGTCGTCGAGCGGGGCCGGGCACTTGTTCCGATAGTCGTCGTCGAATTCGATCTTGTGCAAACTGCCATAGACGGCGCCGAGCTCCGGCGGATATCCGCTGAAATCGACCTCGGTGATGGGAAAGAAATGGACGTCTTCGCCGTTGCCGGTGAGTCCGCAGGTGATGTCCTTGCCATCCACGAAAGTCTCGACCAGGGCGGGCTGATCATAGGCCTTGATCACCCATTCGACGCGCTCGCGCAACTGCTTGCGGTTGTGGACGACGCTGTCGGCCTTGACCCCCATGCCCGTGCCCTCATGCTTCGGTTTGACAAACAGCGGATAACGGAAATCGGCCCGGATGGCATCGCCCGGTGTTTTGAACACCTGAAAGATCGGAGTGGGCAGACCATGATAGTGCAGGACTTGCTTGGTCAGCGGCTTGTCCTGCGTCAGGGCGGCGGAGAGCGGACCCGGGCCTGTATAGCGGATAT
Source organism: Thermoflexales bacterium (assembly GCA_017998555.1). GTDB lineage: Bacteria > Chloroflexota > Anaerolineae > J036 > Brachytrichaceae > Brachythrix. The sequence goes on along the minus strand of JAGOCU010000028.1, from coordinate 6,845 downwards.
TGCCAATCATCTCGAGCAGGGCGGGCACCTGGGCTTCCCGGCTGTCGCCGACAAATCCCTCGCAAGTATTCAGGCAAATATCCGGCTTGTGCTCGACCAGCCAGGCGGCGAGATCGGGACCGCCCTCCTTGACAAGAACCTCGTGCCCGCGCGAGCGCAACGCGTCAGCATACGACTGCCCGGTCTTCTCTGAATCAAGATCAGCCAGCGCGTCGGCGGGGGCATTGGCCCGCGCACGGACGGCGTCGGGCGCGTTTCGGGCGAGATTTACAAGCAGAGCGACTTTGAAATTGCGTTTGGATGCCATGATTGCCGTGTGTGTATGCTGAGAGTTCCTGACAAACCCAATCTTCGGAGGCGATATCCCCCGTCCCGGCGCAAGATGGGACGGGGGATATCGCCTCCGAAGCAGGTTCTGTTAGTGGCTCCAGGTCGGGATTGTATGGCCGCTTGATGGAAAGTCAACGCCAAAATCCCTCGGGAGCGGGTTTTGGCTGAAATTTGAGGAACGGGTGTGCTATAAATCTGCCATGGAACGCGCAGACCTCATTCTCACTCACGGACTCGTCATCACCATCGACGGCGCCTTTTCGCAATACCCGGACGGCGCCGTCGCCATTTCAGGCGATCACATCGTGGCCGTGGGCGCGAGCGCCGACATTCTGTCCCGCTATGCCGCGTCGGAAACAGTCGACTGCGCCGGTTGCGTGATCATGCCCGGCCTGATCAATTGCCACACGCATGTGCCCATGACCCTGCTGCGCGGCCTGGCCGACGACCTGCGTCTCGATGTGTGGCTGTACGGTTATATGCTGCCGGCCGAGCAGAAGTTCGTCTCGCCGGAGTTTGTCCGCCTGGGCACGCAGCTCGCCGCGGCCGAGATGATCCGCAGCGGCGTGACCTGCGTCAACGACATGTATTATTTCGAGGACGACATCGCGGAGACCCTCGCCAATGCGGGCATGCGGGCGTTGTGCAGCCAGTCGGTGATGCAGTTCCCCACCCCCGACAGCCCGTCGCCCGATGACGGACTGGAGCGGGCGGAGCGCTTTATTGAGAAATGGAAGGGCCATCCGCTGATCGTGCCGGTGATCGCCCCGCACGCGCCCTACACGTGCAGCGGCCCGCTGATGCGGCAATGCGCCGAAATCGCCGAGAAACACGATGTGCCGCTCCACATTCACATCAGCGAGACTGAGCAGGAAGTCATCGATTGCCGGCGTGACCATGGCATGCCGGTGGTGAATTGGATCAAGAAGAACGGGGTGCTTGAGGCCAAGGTGATCTGCGCGCACTGTGTGTGGATTGACGCCGGCGAAATGCGCACGCTGAAGAACGCCGGCGCGACGATCAGCCACAACCCGTCGGCCAACCTCAAGCTGGCGAGCGGGATCGCCAACGTGGACAAAATGCTCGAGATCGGGGTGACGGTCGGGATCGGCACGGACGGGCCGGCCAGCAACAACGACCTCGATCACTTCGAGGAAATGCGGCTGGTGGCGCTCCTGGCCAAGGGCAGCACGCGCAACCCGGTGAGCGTGCCGGCCCGGACGGCGGTGCAAATGGCGACGCTGGGCGGCGCGCAGACTTGCCACATCGGCAATCTCACTGGCTCGCTCGAAGCCGGCAAACGGGCCGACATCATCGTCGTTGACTTTCAGCGTCTCCACAATTCGCCGCTGTATGCCGGCCCGGCCAACCCTGAGGCGGTCTACACCCAGCTCGTCTACGCGACCAAGTCGTCTGATGTGCGGGATGTGTTTGTGAACGGCCGGGCGGTGATGCGCGACCGGTCCCTGCTCACTTTGGATGAAGGGCGGATTCGAGCCGAGGCGAATGCGATGGGCGCGCGAATCGCCACGTTCCTGGGCGAGCGCGAGGGTGATGTGCTGCGCAAACTGGCGGCGATCGGGGGCGTGCAGCAGGAGGAGAGCTTTGAGGTTCAGGTCAAGGCCCACGTGGCCGATCCGGCCTCGATCATCGCCTCGCTCAAGACAACTGATTTCACCATCGTGCGGCATGTGCGCTACCAGCAGTACGACACGTACTTCTATTTTGATGAGGACGAGAGCCGCCTGCGCTATCGTGAAGACGAGCGCATGGACGAAAACGGCAAGCCGATGAGCAACCGCTATCGGTTGACTTTGGTCGGCGGGAAGAAGGACCGCGAGTTCTCGCACTCGATCCTGTTGTCGCGCTCGCGCTTCATTGCGCCGGCCGACCGCAGCCTGCGCTTCTACCGCGAGTACTTCAAACCCGCGCGCGAAGTGGCCATCGAGAAGGATCGCCTGCGCTGGGAGCTGATCTTCCAGGATGAGGAACTCTTCTTGAACGTCGACCGGGTCACCAACCCGAAGCGCGACGGGTACTACATCGAATTGAAGAGCCGCACCTGGAGCCGGCGCGACGCCGAACGCAAGGCCGGGGTCATCTCCGACGCGCTGGCGAAGTTCGGGATCAGCGACGATCAGATCGTGCGCCACGAATACGTCGACCTGGCCCTGGAGGATTAACCGCTCCGCAAAACGCATCTATTGAGAGTGATATCCCCCGGCTCCGCCGGGGGATATCACTCTCGATAAAGATTGTGGCGGCGCGCCTAAAGGTCCGCGGCAGGCACGGCGTGAAAGTAGCGCCGAAAGGCGAACGTTTCCTCGAGCGCATACGCCAGCCGCCCGCGCGCGGCCGGATCGCGATCCAGGGCGACATCGATCGCCGCCTTGACCGTATTGACGCGTTGGTTGATCCGCTTTGCCATTCGGGCAAGAAGGGCCGGGTCATCGATATCGTCGCCGCGCAGTCGGGCGGTCTTGAGAAAACCCTGGGCCTGGCGGACGAGCGTCTCGGGCGCATCGGCCTGGGCATCCGGCGGCGCGGTCAGCAGCACGACCCGTTGCGGCGCGACCGCCTGGATCAGGCGTTCCCACTCCGCCAGCCCGGGTGGCGCGTCCAGGATGATCAGGACGGAATGCGGGCCAGGGTCAAGCGGGCCGCGTTCGCGGCCGGGCAAGAAGCCATACACGAAGCTGACCTGCGGGCCGTATTCCGCAAGCAGTCTGTCCAACGTGACGGACCGATCCTGCTCCGCCCGCAAATCGATGGCGTAAAAACGGGCTGTGATTGCGGGCGCAGGCGCCCGTGCGGGCGCAAGCAGCGAATCGGACCCAGGCGTTGAATCGGACGCGGGCGGCGAATCGGGCGAGAGAACGGCCGCGCGCGCAAGCGACAATTCCAGGGCCGGGGCCGCTGCGAGCGCAGGCGCCGCAACGAGGCGCTCCAACTGCATCTGGGCGCGCTCCTGGCCGCGATACACGTGCCGGCGCAGGGTGAAGAAGACGGCGCACGGGCCTTCAGCCGCGGGTTGGCCGGCGCTGCGCCACCACACCATCTCCCGCATGACCCCAGCCTCATCGCGCAGCCACAGCCGCTGATGCCGCCCATCGCGGCCGAGCGGTTCGATTCGGGCCACCCGCACCGGCGCGGCGCGCAGGATCGGCCGCTCGTTTCCAGGGCCGAAAGGCGCCAGCCGTTCGATCTCGGCGCACAACGTTTCAGCCGCATCCGTCAGGGTGACCGCATAAGACTCGCCAATCGCCTCCGCGTCAGCCGGATCAGCCTGGGCATGGGCGCGCAGCCAGGCATCGATCCCGTTACGAAACTCGGCGATCCGATCGGTTGGGATGGCAAAGCCGGCCGCGAGCGGGTGGCCGCCGCTCGCCAACAGCATGTGGCCCTGGGCCAGGATGGCGGCGTTCACATCAAGGCCGGGCACGCCGCGGGCGGATCCGCGCACCACGACAGGCGGGCCGTTCTCGTCACCGGCGATGAGCATGGCCGGACGATGCAGGCGCTCGGCGTAGCCCGAGGCGACCACACCCAGCACGCTGGGATGCCATTCGGACGAAGCCATGATGAGCGCGGCGTGCTCAAGCCACTCGGGGTGTTGGGCGAGCAGCCGCTCGGAGCTCTCCTCGACCGAGCGCTGCAGTTTGCGGCGCTCGAGATTGAGGTCCTCGATTTTCTCAGCGATGGGCCGGGCTTCCGCATCCGTCGCCGCAGTCAGCAGCGCGACCGCGAGTTCGGCGGTGTCGAGCCGGCCGGCCGCGTTCAAGCGCGGGCCAACCTGAAAGCCGATATCGTCGGCGGTGACTTGGACGGGATCGAGGCCGGACATCTGAAGCAGGGCGCGCAACCCCGGACGGGGATTGTCATGGATGCGCCGCAGCCCAAGCTGGAGCAAATAGCGCGTATCGGCCGCCTGGTGGGCGACGTCGGCGACGATGCCCAGAGCGACCAGATCAAGCAGCGGATCAGGCCAGATCATGGGGTTGACTGCGGCCGTCAGCGCCTCGATCACCTTGTATGCGACGCCGACGCCGGGCAGGTTGGCCAGCGGGTGTTCGGCGGGTAAACGCTTTGGATTGACCACGGCCAGCGCTTCGGGCGGGAGGCGTGGAACGCCGTCCGCGCCAAGCGCCAGATCGTGATGATCGGTGACGATCAGATCGAGGCCAAGTTCTCCGGCGTAGGCGATGTCGGCAAAATCGGTGACGCCACAATCGCAAGTCACCAACAGCCCGATGCCGTCCTCGCGGGCGCGGGCGATCCCATCGCGGTTGAGGCCGTGGCTGTGGGTGACCCGATTGGGGATGGTGTAGTCGACCTGGCCGCCCAGCGCGCGCAGGCCGAGCACAAGGGTGCTGGTGGAGGTCTGGCCATCCACGTCGAAATCGCCCCACACCCGGATACGCTCGGCCCCGAGAATGGCTGCGCGCAGGCGGGCAACCGCTTCAGCCATCCCCGGCAACGCAAGCGGCGGCGCCGGGGTATAGAGCTTGGGATCGAGGAAGGCGCGCGCGGCCTGCGGGTCGCGATGGCCGCGCGCCCACAACACGTCCGCGACCAGAGGGTGCCCGCCAATTGCGGCGGCAAATGCAGCCGGCGCCGTCATGCCATCAGGTGAGCACGAGCAGGACCTGGCCGTGCTCGACGGCCTGATGCGGGGCGACCTTGATGACGGAGACGTGGCCGTCACGCGGGGCTTTGAGCTCGTTCTCCATCTTCATGGATTCGAGCACGACCAGAACCTGGCCCTTCTTGATCTGATCGCCCTCATGCACGGGGATGGCGACGATGAGTCCGGGCATGGGTGACTTGATATTGAGCTCGCCCGTTGTGGGCGCAAAGGCGCCGCCGGCCTCGGCCAGGCGTTTGGCGCGCTCATCGACGACGTTCACATGATAGAGCGTGCCGCTGATCAACACCTGGTATTCGCCTTCGCTCTGTTCGACCAGGGCCTCAAAGGACTTGTTATCGAGCAGGATCGAGTACAGCCCGCCATTGTCGATCGATTGAAAATCGAGGGTGCGCGGCACGCCGTCGATCAGGACTGTCCCTTCCCGATTGATGTCGATGGTGAAGGATTTATCGCCGACGACGGTGATGTACTTCATGGCGGTGCATTGTAGCGGCGGACGGGCGCGGACGGACGAGAGGTCGTCCCAAGAGTTT
>JAGOCU010000028.1:0-1234 GCA_017998555.1 Thermoflexales bacterium | reverse complement strand
GGGATGACTTCTAGCGCGTCACGAGCGGCACAAACGCTCTGCGCAGCGGGAGGATCGCGCTGAGCGAGGCATTAAAGCTGATGTCCGAGCTGGTCGGACCGACCTGGTGCACCTCGACGGCCAGCACGTTGGGGCCATTGACCAGCAGGCTGGGCGTCACTGGCGTGGTGTGCCAGGCGCTCTCAGCGCCGGTATTGCCGCCCGCGAGGGTGGCGTGGGTGATTGTCCCCGCCGGCATGTTGCTGCGAAAGATCTCGGCGTCGTTCAGGTAGACAACCGCGCCATCATCGCGCACGAGCCCAAGGGTGAGGGTCAGGACCGAAGCAGGATTGGTGATGGTGAACGCGCGGCGAAACCAGGTGGTAATGAACTTGCCGTTCGGGTCGCCACCGAAACCCACAACCGTTGCCTCGTCGCCATCGCCGTAGCCCAGCTCGGCGTCGCCGCTGCCCCAGTCCGAGTCGTCAAAAGCGGCGCCGCGCCAGGCAGTCCCCTGGTCGATCCCATCATCGCGAAAGCGCCAGGCGCTGTTGGCGGAGATGAGCGTGACCGTCTGAGTGAGCGGCGCCGTCGTTTCAGGCGGCGCGACAGGAGCGACGACGGGATTGCACGGGTTGCTCAGATTGGCGATGGTCGAGCCGGGGATCTGGGGCAAACCCAGCCGCCGCAGCGCGCAGTTTCCAGCGTCACCGTTGCGGATTGGCATCCCGGTCAGCCCGAAGTCCGGCCGGCCCCCGCCCGGGTCAGTTGTGGCAAGCCCGTTCAGCGAATACAGATCCGCATGCGGGATGCCCGGACCCCAGACCACAAAGGGGATGGTGTAATGAATCGGTTGACTTGCGTCGCTGTGACCATTGCCCGAACCGCCATGGTCGGCGGTGAGAATGACGGTCGTGCGCCCCGCGAGCGCGGGCGATTGGTCGATGGCGGCGAGCAATTGGCCGAGATGGCCATCCACCGCGATCACCGCCGCGTTGTAGCTCGCGCTCCCCCAGCCGTTGGCGTGCCCGGCGGTGTCAGGGTCGTGAAAGTGGATGAAGGTGAACTGAGTTGGATTGACGCGCAGGCTGTCCAATAGCGCGCTCATCATGGCCGGCGAATTGCCGCTCGCGACGACATTTGTGTCGATCTTGTCCGGCCCGTTGTCGGCGCCGGTCGTATCGACAGCCCCATTGGCGCTGTTATACGACGTGTCGTAGAGCGAGAACTTGCTCTTGGTGGCGTAAGCGCCGGT
>JAGOCU010000301.1 GCA_017998555.1 Thermoflexales bacterium | reverse complement strand
CTCTCAATCGACGTCCCGCGCGCCCTGGCGGCCTTTGACGTCCCCGGCGCATCGGTCGCCGTGGTCAAGGACGACGCCCTGGTCTTTGCGGCTGGCTTCGGGACGAGGGAACGGGGAGGTTCGACTCAGGTCGACGAGCACTCACTTTTCGCCGCCGGCTCGATCTCCAAGTCGGTCACTGCGGCCTGTCTGGCCAGCCTGGTGGGAGAAGGCAAGCTGGGCTGGGACGATCGGGTCACCGACTACTTGCCTGGGTTTCAGCTCTTTGATCCGATCGCCACCCGCCTGCTCACCGTCCGCGATCTACTGATTCACCGCTCCGGTCTGCGCGAGGTGAGTGGCGGCACGATCTGGTATGGGGCCGATCATGACCGGGCCGAGGTCACTCGGCGGTTGCGTTTCCTAAAGCCCGTTTCCGGGTTTCGGGAGCGTTACGCCTACCAAAACGTCATGTATCTCGTCGCTGGCGAGCTTATCCCGGCCGTGACGGGCAAGACCTGGGACGCGTTTGCGCGCGAGCGACTGTTCGGCCCGCTGGGGATGCGCGACAGCAACACGACGATGCCCGAGTTGCGCGCCAGTCCCAACGTTGCGATGCCTCATGCGCGAATCAACGACATCCCCAGTCGCGTGCCGTATCGCGACCACGACAACGTCGGTCCGGCGGCCTCGCTCAACACCAGCGCGGTCGATCTCGCCGAGTACTTGCGCTTATATCTTGGCGGTGGAACCTCTGGCGGTCAGACATGGATCGCGCATGCCGCGTTCGGCGAGCTGACCCGGGCGCAGACTGTCGTCCCAGTTGATCCGTATCCGGCCGAACTCAGCGCCCTGGCCCCGAATTTCCAGGCTTATGCGCTCGGCTGGTCGCTGCGGGACTATCGCGGGCGGCGGCTCGTCGCGCACACCGGTGGCGTGGACGGGATGCGGGCCATCGCGGCGATGATCCCGGACGAGCGCCTGGGCGTGGTCGTGCTGGCGAATCAGGAAGAGCCGCTGCCGACGGCGGTCTGCTACGGCATTCTGGACACGTATCTTGGCGGGCCTCAGGTGGATTGGATCGGCGCGTTTCAGGCCCGTCGGACAACCTTGCGCGCCCAGCAACGCGCTGCGCGCGAGGCGGTCGACGCGGCTCGCGTACGGGGGACCTCGCCTGCGCTGGGGCTCGAGGCATATGCCGGCCGGTATCGCGACGCAGCGGCCGGCGATGCGAACGTCGCGCTCGAGGACGGCCACTTGGTGTTGCGCTTTCAGCATGCGCCGTGCTTCAGCGCCGATCTCGAGCACTGGCACTACGACACATTTCGGGCGACCTGGCGCGATCCGTATGTCCCGCCCGGGCTGGTGACGTTCCCGCTTTCGTCAAGGGCAGCAGTCACCGAGATGCGCTTTGACCAGCCCAATCTGCTCGATGTCGATTTTGGCGAGCTCGATTTCAGGCGAATAGCTGCGTAAGTTGCGCAGGTTGACGGGATCTGTCCGCAGATTACGCCGATTCGCGCAGATATTTTTTCACTCCAATCGGCGGAAATCTGCGAAATCGGCGGATAGATACTGAGGTCGCCAATCCGGGCCTAGAATCTACGCCGCATACCATGCGCCTGCTCATCCTGACCCCCCAGTTGCCCTATCCGCCACGCCAGGGAACGGCCCTGCGAAATTGGGGCCTGCTGTCGGGTCTGGCCCGCCGGCATGAGGTCTGGCTGCTCTCCTTTGCCGAGCCGGGCGAGGTGCCGCATCCGACTCTGGCCGCGGCCTGCGCGCGAATCGCCACTTTTCCACCCCCTGGGCGCAGCACCGCGGGCCGTTTGGGGCGGATCGCCACGTCTACGCTGCCGGATATGGCCTGGCGCCTGTGGTCGCCCGAGTTTCTGGCCCAGGCGCGGACCTGGCTGCGCGAGGCGGCCTTTGATGCGCTGCAGGTGGAAGGTATTGAGCTTGCCCGTTACGGGCAAGCCCTCGGTCCCACGCTGCGCGCGGGCGGCGGCCGAGTGGTCTTTGATGATCACAACTGCGAGTATTTGCTGCAACAGCGCTCGGCCGAAACCGACCTGCGCAATCCGCGCCGCTGGCACGCGGCCGCCTACTCGCTTGTCCAGACCCTGCGCCTGCGGGCCTTTGAGCGCCGCGCGGCGCGCGACGCCGACGCGACCCTGGTCGTGTCGCGCCAGGACGGGGCATCGCTCCGGCGCCTGGATCCGGCGCTCAGGCCGTACGAAATCCCCAACGGCATCGATACCGCCCACTACGACGGATTCAAGGCCGACGAAGACGGCGCCGCGCTTGTTTTCACGGGCAAGATGGATTTTCGGCCCAACATCGACGCGATGTTGTGGTTTGGAGCCGAAGTCTGGCCGCGCATCAAGGCCGCGCGACCGGACAGCCGATGGTGGATCGTGGGGCAGAAGCCGAGCCCGCGTCTGGACGGCCTGCGTGGCGATTCGGCCATCACCATCACGGGCGCTGTTGATGACATTCGGGCGGAGATCGGCCGGGCGGCCGTCTACATCGCGCCGTTGCGGGTGGGAGGCGGCACGCGCTTCAAGCTGCTCGAGGCCATGGCGATGCGGCGAGCGATCGTGACGACTCGACTGGGCTGCGAGGGTTTTGAGGTCGAAAGCGGCCGCGAAATGGTGGTCGCCGACCTGCCCGAGGTCTTTGCGCGCAGCGCGCTCGAGCTTCTGGCCGATCCGAATCGCCGGGCCGCGCTGGGCGAGCGCGGACATGCGTTTGTCCAGGCGAGCTACGATTGGTCGGCGATCGTGCCGCGTTTGGAGGACTTGTTGCGGAAACGGTAGCTGAGGCAGCGCCCCAGCTACCGTTTCCGCATGAAAACTCCCTCACTTGACATCCCCGGTCCATCGACTAGAATCGCTGAAATCTAAAATTCTTCCGATTGTTTACCAAATCGTGATTCTACAGACCGCCCCGGCCGGTATCCTTCCGATCAACCACGGCAACATCCGCGATGATGTCTACGCCGTGTTGCGTCGCGGGATTCTGCGTCATGATTACCCGCCCGGCTATCGGTTTGATCTCAACGATCTTTCGACCCAGCTCGGGATCAGCCGCACACCGGTCAAGGAGGCTTTGCATCGCCTCGAGAGTGAAGGGCTGGTCGATATCCTGCCCCGGCGCGGCACATTCGTGACCATCCTGGATGCAAACGATATTGCCGATGGGTATGGTGTGCGCCTGGCCCTGGAGCGATATGCCGCCGACGCCGTCGTCGACCAGGTCACCGAAGCGGATATCCAGCGCCTGAACGAGATTCGCCGCCGCATGAGCGCGCTGTTGGATGCACCCGACTTTGCGACGGCAGTTGAGCAGTACATCCTGCTCGATCAGGATTTCCACGTTGAGATCATCAGTGTTGCCCGTAACCGGCGCCTGGTTGAGATCTACCGGACCATCGGCGGGCCATTGCATATGGCCCGGATTTTCAGCCGCTACTCAGCGGCCGATTACCGCACCTATACCGAAGTCGAGCACGACGCGATCATGCAGGGCATTCTCCAGCGGGATGTCGTCGCGCTGTGCGCCGCCATGACCGCCCATATCGTGCGGGCCCAGGCGCGCATTTCAAACAGTCTCGTTGTTGGCGAAAGCCGGAGGGATTCATGAAGCGAGTTGTTGCCAAGGCTGGCCGGGCGATCATCCTCGAGGTGCCCGAGCCCGAATTGCGCCCAGGCGAGGTCCTGGTCGCCACTGCCTTCTCCGCCATCAGCAGTGGCACGGAGATGCACATCATCCACAGCACCGCCAACCCGGAGACGCTGGGTGATGACA
>JAGOCU010000300.1 GCA_017998555.1 Thermoflexales bacterium | reverse complement strand
GCGCAGCCGGTTGATCTGGCAGAAATAGGCGAAGTCCGCCCAGTGGGCGCGATACATCCGTTTGGTGTTGGCATTGACCCCGCTCAGGACAAAACGTTGCACTTTGGACCACTCGGCTTCGGTCAACTGCTCGCGCGTGTCATCGTTGGCCTTGTCGAGCGGCGCATAGTTCACCAGGCGCTGCTCGTCGAAGTAGCGCACACGCATACGGGGACTAGCACGCTGAGCCTTGATCACGCCGCCATTATACGCCAAATAGGCAGTCATTTCCGATAATGTTTACTTATCGGAAATGATATTCCTTCAACGTTGATGTCCCGGATCGAGGTGCCCGGCTTCGCCGGGCACCTCGATCCGGGAGACGAAACTGCGGCCACCCCGTCTGTGCGATGATCGCACCCATGGCAACCGAAATTGACAACTACCGACGCATGTTTCGCGACCTGTATGGCCAGGTGGACGAGGTGCTGGACGGCATGGACACCGAGGCGCTCCTGTTCAAGCCCTTCGAGACCAGCCCATGGAAAGGCCCCAGCGGATCGGTGGGCTGGATACTCGCCCACGCGGTGTCCTCAACGGTCTACCTGATGCGCCAGGCCGAGTACGCCGCCGGGAGGATCGCCTGGGATGGCGTCGCCGGAGACCAGGGCGCTGACGAGTTCAATGCCGCAAATCACGACACAGCCGTCATGCAGGCCCGGGCCAAACGGACGCTGGCCACGGTGAATGCGATCCTGGATGGATTGACGCCCGCGGATCTGGACGCCGAGCGCCCTCATCCGCGTCGGCCCGAACGCCAGCTCGCGACCCGCTGGTGCATTACGCACGCAATAGACCACCTGAGCCAGCACATCGGGCACGCTCAACTGACCCGGCAGATCTCGGCGCTGGTGTAGGCCCCCACCCTGGGCCTACGCCTGGCGAGATGCCAATGTAAACCGGTCAACCTCAAAGGTTGACCGGTTCTGCTATTTGCCGCTGAGGGTTGGAAATCCCTTCGCTCGCCAGGAAAGCAGGCCACCCGACATGCTGGTCACGCTGGTGAAGCCGGCCTTGGCCAGGATGTCGCGCCCGGACGTGCTCCGATTGCCAGAACGGCAGATCACGACGACTTCGCGGTCGCGAGGCACTTCACTGAGGCGTTTCTCGAGCTGTCCGAGCGGGATCAAAGTCGTATTCGCGACATGAAACTCCTCCCATTCAGAGGGTTCGCGGACATCCAGGATGAAGGCCCCAGAGGCCGCCATGGAGCGGGCCTGCTCAGGGCTGATGTCGCTGGCCAGCGGCTTCAGGCTGACCGGGCCGGCCGAGGGCGCTGCTGGTGCGGGTGTCGCGGCCGGCGCGCAGGCGCCAAACATGAACATCGCGGCTACTAGCGGAACAAAAAGGGTGCGCTTGATACTCATTCTCCGAACATATCATCGATTTGTGCGCGCGAGGCAATACCTGAGACAACGCGAGGTGCCCCCGGCCCGGGCCGGGGGCACCTCGCTGCGATGACGCGTTTACTTGCCGGTATTGCTGGCAATGAGCTGCGGCAACAATCCGCTGTTTTTTGGCACCAGCGTGATCCCAGCCTTGCTTTCGAGCAGGCGCTGCGTCTCGAGAGCCTCAAACATCGCCCCAGCGACATCGCTGTCCTGCGATATCTTCTGCAGCGTCGCGCCGACAATCTGCGGCCGGGTGGCCGCGGCCTTGCCGAACTCGATGGCGGCCTGGCGGTCGGCCGTGCTGGTGATGATGTTGACCTGGTTTGTGCCGGTCTGGCGGATCGCGGCGGTGACCTGGCGCAGCCGATTCACGACCTTCGCCTCGATCCCGCGCTTCATCACATCATCGCGGAATTGGACCTTGCGAATGTAGATGCTGCCCAGGCGATAGCCCCAGTCGGTCGAATGGGCGGTCACTTCGTTGCGCACAAGCTGGCTCATGCGGTGGCGCTCCTCGAGCATCTGGGCGAGCGGCATGTTGCTCAGCGTGCGGACGCTGGCGTTGCTGACGTTGGCGGCCAGCGAGCCGCGCGGGTCGCTGTTCTTGAACAGAAACGCCACGGGATCACTGACGAACATCTCGTACCACAGGCCGATGCCCATCGGCGCGCCCTCTTCGCTGTTGACCGGGCTGTTGCGCAGATATTGCTGGTCCAGGCGCAGGTCGACGATGCGCAGGCTGCCCAGCCAGTTCACCACAAAGGCCGCCGGGCCAAGTTTGGCCGGCAAGATGTGCAGGCCAGGCTCGTCGATCACCCCAATAACCTTGCCGAACAGGACGTAGACGTAGGCGCGCCGCTCGGGAACAATGACGTAGAAGCCAAAGATCCGGACGATGCCTTTGAAGATTCCCCAGGCGATCGTGAGCGCGATGAAGGTCACGAATGCCGTCGGGATGAAGGCCAGAATCCCGAGGTTGCCAAACAGGCGTTGAAAGAGCGCGTCCATTATTTGATCTCCGTCACGGCACGCTGGGCGTTGGCATACAGCCCGAGCCGCACATAGCGCAGATAGGTTTGGAGGGCGTCCGGACCGCTCTCCTTGAGCAAGGCCAACTGCTGCGACAGGGCCAGCAGGGGCTCCGTCTCGGCCTGGGCGCGCAAGGTTTCGATCTCGACCGCGCGCTTCGACTGGACGATCTTCTGGTCGGCGCTGGCCTGGGCGACCGAGATATCGCTGCTGACCTGGTTATAGGCGGTGTTAATCGCCGCAAGCGCGTTTTCCACCTCATTGGGCGGATCAATCGCGGTGATGAGCGACGCATCCAGCACGACGCCATAGCGGGCCGGCGATGATGCGCACTCGGTGTCCATGTGCTCGTTGATGTCGCGCAAATTCTTGCGCAAGTCGTTGATCGAAATGCCGGCCACCATGGTCGCGTCTACCGGTTGCGCCGTGTTTGCCTCGAGGCCACTTCGCTGCGGCGCCTCGAAGTTGGCAATGCGCTCGCGCAGGACGGAATGGAAGTAACCCATGATATGGACAATCGGGTTCTTGATCCCGAACAGATACGCGTACAGATTCGACTCGCTGACCTTGTAGCGGATCTGGCCCTTGAGCTCGGTGTTCAGTTGGTCCTTGGTTACGGCCTCGAGGACGGTACCGTTCTGATTGACCGTGGGGTTCTCGGCGTCGAAAGCCAGGCTCACCGTCTGGATCGCGATGGGCACCTTGTAGACCTTTTCCCAGGGGAACTTGAGATAGGGTCCGCCCGGCGGAATAACCTGCACCTGCGGATAGACATAGCGTTCGCGTTCCTCGGGACGGAGATGCATGCTGATTGGATCATCCAGCGTCGTCACCTTGCCAATGCGAATCGCCTTGCCAAAACTGGTCTTTACGGCACGTTCGTTCTGGTTCACCGTAAATAGACTGGGTAGCATCGTTCTGACCAGCCAGAGCACGAGGCCCAGCAACAGGCCGATCAAGATTCCTGCGCTCATATACGTTTTCCCTCCTGAAATTGAACTGAAGCCGGCGGCGGCCACGCGAACGGGCCGACGGGCACAGCCATGACCATACACCAGACGGGTTAACTGCGCCAGTGACGATCACGGATTACGCGGATTCTACGGATGTCACGGAACAGGCTACAGCGCCCTGACGCGCAGTTCCCCGAGGAACGGACACGAGCCGAGCTACCCGGTCCCGCCACGATCAGAATTGTTACGACGTCACGGAAAGCGAAACAGCGCCCTGACGCGCTGTTCCGTGTAATCCGAATCAATCCCGTAATCCGTGATTCCGAATGCGTCAGGCTACAACCCGTACTTCGCCACAAGACGTTGGACGGTATTGATGTTC
>JAGOCU010000299.1:2438-3809 GCA_017998555.1 Thermoflexales bacterium | reverse complement strand
CCAAGCACCGGCACCGGCCGCGTGACAAAAAGCTCAAACACCGCGTTGGCGGAAGCGAGCACCTCGCGCAGATCGTTGCCCCATTGGCCGAGGTAGGTTCTCCGATCCGATGCGAATCCCGTCGCGCGGACGCCAAGCGCGTCGCACAACGTAATGGCCCGCGACAGGTGAAAACGCTGGGTGACCAGCACGGCTTCGCTCAACCCGAAAATGGCGTGGGCGCGATAGCAGGTGTCGTAGGTGCTCCGGCCGGCATAGTCGAGGGTGATGTCAGCGTCGGCGACACCCAGCGTGAGCGCGGTGCGTCGCATGGCCCCGGGCTCGTTGTAGTCAGTGGTCCGATTGTCGCCGCTCAGAAGCAGTTTTTGAACCGTGCCAGCCCGGTAGAGCTCTGCCGCAGCGGCGACCCGGTCGTAGAGAATGGCCGATACCGTCTCGCCGCGGACAGCGGCGCCGAAGACGATGGCGACCCGGCTGGGTCGCACGGCCCGCGCCTCGGTGGCGATCCGGGGCGCCGCGCCGGCAATCATCGCCAGGCGGACCGGCAGGGCAACCCAGGCAGCGAACAGCGCCAGTGCGCCCGCAACACGGGCCCAGCGCGCACCAATGTGCGCGAGATGCCGCACGCGCGCGTCGGCAAGCCGCTTTCCGGCTTGCCGGCGCGCGGATCCGCCGGAGCGGTCAGGGACGTGCCGTGGGTCAGCCACTTAGGGCCGCAGCCGAAACGCGCCGGGGAGCAAGGCATCGCTGCTGGTGACTTGATACTTTCCCTTCGCATTGGCGATGATGACCGCCAGATTGCGGGTCGTCGCAAATTCGTGCATCACCTGCCGGCAGGCCCCGCACGGCGTCCCGCCATCCTGGGTCACGACCGCAATGGCAACGAAGTCGCGCACGCCCTCGCTGATTGCCTTTCCGATCGCCACCCGCTCGGCGCAGTTGGTCAACCCAAAGGAGGCGTTTTCGATGTTGCAGCCGGCAAATACCGAACCGTCGGCAGCCAAGAGCGCCGCGCCCACGGTGTATTGCGAATAGGGCGCATACGCCTGGGCGCGGGCCAGGTTCGCAATCTGGATCAGGACGAGGATCGTCTCAGTCTCCAGATCGACGCTCGCCGCGCGCTTCTTTCTCGTTCTCGGGCTCGTGGGTGGGGGCTTCTTCTCCGACATGCTTTGCCTTGACCTTGACAATGCGCCGGTCGCTGACCGTCCGCACCTCCAATAGCACGCCGTCGTAGCGGACCGTCGCGCCCTCATCTGGAATCACACCAAGCTGATCATAGATAAACCCGGCGATCGTATCGCTTTCCTCGCTGGGCAGCTCGGTCTGCAGCAGTTCATTGAAATCGTCGATCGAGAATCCGCCGTCCAC
>JAGOCU010000299.1:0-2338 GCA_017998555.1 Thermoflexales bacterium | reverse complement strand
AGGGCCCAACTGGCAAAGCGCATCGGCCAGACGATCGCAAGGGCGATTGGTTCCGCGTAGCGGGCGGCCAGCGTTTCGGGAACCAGCTTTCCAACGGTAAAAAGCAACATTCCGCTGATCAGGAGGATGATCCCGTAGGCGGCGACAGTGATCGCCGGATCCAGCGGATCGACGCCCGTCCAGGACCCCATCGCTTCCCGGAGCAGGGGGACGACGTCAACCACCGCGACAGTCGCCGCGAACATCGAGCCAAACGTCGCGCCGAGTTCGGCCGTGGCCAGCAGCCGGCTCGAGTTGTCAGCCAATTGCTGGATGGCGCGCGCGCTGGCCACGCCCCGCGCCTCGAGTTCCTCGAGACGCGGCTTGCGCATGTTGATCAGCGCGCCGCGCGAGACGGCAAAGAACGCGCGCATCGCGATCGAGAGCGCAAACAGGAGGATCGATGTTGCTAACAGAGTCATTCCTTCCCGGGAGCCCCGGGCGATTTGGGCGCAAGCGGACGGGCCGGCACGCCGACCACCCGCTCTCCAGGCGCCACGTCATGGGTCACGACCGCGCCCGCGCCCGTCAGCGCGCGAGCGCCGATCGTGACCGGCGCAACCAGCATGGTATCGCACCCGACGAATGCCCCGTCGCCGATCATTGTGGGTTGTTTCCGCTGCCCGTCGAAATTGCAGGTGATGACGCCGGCGCTGATATTGGCCTCCGCTCCCACCGTCGCATCGCCAAGGTAGCTGAAGTGGCCCATCTTGACCCCCGGTCCCAGGGTGCTGTTCTTGATCTCGGCGAAGTTCCCAATGTGCGTTCCCTGGCCGATTCGGGCGCCGCCACGCAGCCGGGCAAATGGGCCCGCGTCTGCGCCGTCCTCCAGGATGGAATCTTCGATCGATGATTGCTGCACCACGCACCCGCGCCCGATCGCCGCATTGCGCAAGACGCAATTGGGGCCGATGACGCTGCCCGTGCCGATGCGCGTGTCGCCGAGCAAATGGGTATTTGGCAGCACGGTCACGTCCGGGGCCAGGACCACCTCGTCGTCGATATAGACGCTGGCTGGATCCACCATGCTGACGCCCTTCAGCATCCATCCGCGATTGATTTGCCGGCGCAATATGGCATCGGCATCGGCGAGATCGGCCCGTGTGTTGATGCCAATGAAGGCGTCGGCATTGTCACTGGGAATCGCGATGACCTGCCGGCCATCGGCGATGGCGATCTCCACGAGATCAGTCAGGAAGTATTCGCCCTTGCGCGCGTTGGGCTGGATGCGCTCGAGCGCCGGCCACAGCCAGGCCGCGTCGAAGCAGTACACCCCGACGTTCAGTTCGCGAATGCGCAGGTGTTCTGGGCTGGCTGCCACCTCTTCGACAATGGCCGTGACCGCGCCCTCGCCATTCCGCACAACTCGCCCAAACCCGCGCGGATTGTCCGCGATCAGGGTCAGCATGGCGATTGCGGCGCCGCTGCGCTCTCGCTCGCCGGCCAGGGCTTTCATTGTTTCAGAAGGGAGCAGCGGCATGTCGCCATACATTACGGCGATCGTGTCAGCGGCGAGCGACTTGACCGTGTCGGCGGCGACCTTGACCGCATGGCCGGTGCCCAGTTGCTGGACCTGGGTGGCGAAGCGAATCCCTGGGCCGCAAGCCGCCCGAACGTCCTCCGACATCAAGCCGACGACGACGACCGGCGGCCGCTCGAACGCCCGCGTCGCCGTCGAGACCGCTCGCGCGATGAGGGTCTTGCCGCGCAAAGGGAAGAGTACCTTGGGCAGGTCAGAGACCATCCGGGTGCCCTTGCCCGCGGCCAGGATGATGGCAATGGTTGTCATGTGTCGATGCCTCCGCCACTCCGGACTGAAAACGGATGAAGGCGGAAGGATTCGCTTATCCTTCCGCCTTCATCCTTCCAGCTTCGGATTGCCACAGATTGGTGTTTCGGAGGCGATGCTCCGGCTACGCCGGGGCATCGCCTCCGAAATCCAATCTGTCGGCAGTTCTTAAGCTGGGGAGGCTGGATTTGAACCAACGATTACCTGATCCAGAGTCAGGTGCCTTACCACTTGGCCACTCCCCAAAAACCGGATTGCGATTTTACCATGCGCAGACTCGCAATCAGGTTGATACCGGAGACGACTCCCCCGGCTTCACCGGGGGAGTCGTCTCCGGTATCAACCTGATTGTTGCGGGAGCATCAGGCCACCCCGACATGGATCGCCATCGTGCCCAGCCCCAGCAGCCGGTAGCGCACATCGCGGTAACCGGCTTTGAGCATGGCCTGGCGCAGCGGCTCCGCCGGCAGAAATGCCGCCAACGATTGGGGCAAAGATTTGTAGGCCCCA
>JAGOCU010000027.1 GCA_017998555.1 Thermoflexales bacterium | reverse complement strand
GCAGCCGCTTCTCAAGCTCGATCTCGTCGCGGATCGGGACGCCATTCAGTCCGATGAGCGGAATCTGCGGCTTGAGCTTGCGGGCCTCAGTGATGGCATCCGCGTGGACGGCGACGATGCGATAGCCGCAGGCCTGGTAGAACGCGAGGGCGCCAACATTGTCGTTGGAGGTGATCAGCCATATTCGCCTGGCGCCGCGGCGCGCGGCCTCGTCTTCAGCCGCCGCAAGCAGACGCGCGCCGATCCCTTGCCGGCGGACAAAGGCATCCAGGGTGACGACCTCGCACGCTTCCGGGCTGAAGTCGAGGGTGATCAAGCCGACGATCCGCCCGTCATCCTCGGCGATGAACCCCGGCAGGCGCGCCGCGTCGACTATCCGCCCGCGGGTCACGACCAGCCGCGACCCCCATTGCGCTTCCAGGAGTTCGGCGACAATCTCGTCCTCAGGCGCGATCGGGCGGATGATGGCGCTGCGCACAGGTAGAAGTGTATCCACCATGGCCCATGCAACGTCGCTTGACAAATCGGTGAATACAGGTCATCCCGTCTCCCTCGCCAAACGCGACGTTCTATGCGAGGATTGGGCCCATGAACCTGCCCACCTTTCAGGACGTCCTGCTCGCCAAACGCCAAATCGCCCCCTACCTCAAGCGCACGCCGTTGCACCGCTACGCCGCGCTCGATGACCTCGTCGGCACAGCGGTCTATGTCAAGCACGAGAACCACCAGCCGGTGTGCGCCTTCAAGGTCCGCGGCGGGGTCAACCTGGTCTCGCAGCTCAGCGCCGACGAGCGCGCCCGCGGGGTGATCTCGGCCTCGACCGGCAACCACGGCCAGTCGATCGCCTTCGCCGCCCGCCTGTTCGGGGTGACCGCCCGCATCTGCGTGCCCGAGGGGGCCAACCCCGGCAAGATGGCGGCCATGCGCGGCCTGGGGGCAGAACTGATCGTGGGCGGCGCGAAATTCGACGACGCCCGCCGAAACTGCGAGCGCCTGGCCGCCGAGCAGGGCTATCGCTACATCCACTCCGGCAATGAGCCGCTCCTCATCGCCGGGGTCGGCACCGAAGGGCTCGAGATGCTCGAGGACGAGCCCGGCCTGGACGTCATCTTCGTCCCGATCGGCGGCGGCAGCGGCGCGGCCGGGACCTGCATCGCGGCCAAGGCCATCAACCCCAAGATCAAGGTCATCGGCGTGCAGGCCTCGGCGTCACCGTCCGCCTACGAATCCTGGCGCCAGCGCAAACCCGTCGAAATGCCTGACCGCACGTTCGCCGAGGGGCTCGCCACCGGCGCGGCCTTCTCAATGCCGCAGGCCATCCTGCAGGCCCTGCTTGATGACTTCGTGCTGGTCGACGACGACATCATCCTCAAGGCCATGGTGTGGTACGCCGAGCGCGCCCATACTCTGGCCGAGGGCGCCGGGGCCGCCCCGCTCGCCGCCGCCTGGCAGATGCGCGATCAGCTCGCCGGCAAGAAGATCGGCCTGGTCCTCTCCGGCGGCAACACCTCGATGGAGCATCTGCGCCGCGCGCTGGCGGCCACGATGCCGTAGCCCGCCCGGCAAGGTGCTTCCCAAAAGACACATCCCCGGCTTCGCCGGGGATGTGTCTTTTGGGGGTTGCTTGAGCCGACTACGGCTCGTCAAACCAGCCGCGCGGCTCCCAGGTCTCAGCCAGCGCCAGCGCGTCTCGCGCGGCCCTGCGCACCCAGCGCTGGGTGTCGACTGAATAGCGGTACTTGCGGGCCGCGGCCACGAACTCGTCTTCATCGACGATGCGGGCGGGTTCGCCGGTCAGCCTGGAAACGTCCAACTCATAATCCACATACTCCAGCGTGCCCGCTCTCAGGCGGGCCGGCGTCGCGACGTTCACGTAGATTTCCCGCAATTGCCCGGCCGCGTCATAGCACTCCAGCAGCGAATACGGCCGCTCGAACCAGTAGTGGGCCCGCAGGTTCAGCGTGTTCCGCCACGCCCCGCGCGGGGTGCGCACGAGTTGGCCGATCGATGACGTCGTCACCAACTGGGCGTCGGTGATGTCCTCGATCCGCGTCCGCCACCAGCGATACGGCCGGCCGTCGTGCTTGAGCGCCCGCACGCGCAACACATCGCCTGCCCGTGCCACCCGCAGATCATGCCGGACCGGCCCTGCCCGCCAGGTCTCGGCCACCCGCACCCCTTCCTCGGCGGCCGCGCGCACGCCGGCCTGGAACGACGGGCTGTAGCCATACCGCGCAATGGCCTCGACAAACTCGTCTTCATCAACGATGAGCGCCGGGCGGCCCGGATTCTTCGCCACGTCCAGTTCGTGATCGACATACGTGATGCCGGCCTCGGAGACTTCCGCCGGCGCATTCATGTTCACGTAGATCGCCGGCGATGCCCGTCCGCCGGTGTGGTGAAACTCGAACACAGAATAGGGCCGGTCCAGATAGAAGATGCTGCGCACATGGTCGCGGGCGACAACCCGGCCATAGGCCGGCGAGAGGATTGCCCCGCCCACCCCCGCATAGGTCACGATCCGATCGGCGCGGACTTCCTCGACCAGGGCCCGCCGCCAGCGATACATTACCCGGTCGGCGTGCAGAGCCCGGATCGCGATGTCATCTCCGGCCCGCAAGGGCGGCGTGCGGCTCGATTTGATTGCCATGACTCGGGGCCGTTCAGGCCCTGTCCTCCCGGACTGTCTTGACCACGCTTGTCGCAACGTCCATCAACCCGCCTCCTTGCGCTGCGCGCCATCCCATGCCCCCATCAACGCCTCGACCGCCCCGCGCGGGTCGAGCATGCGGGCGGCGACCGCGTCGACCAGCGCCGCGTAGCGTTCAGCCCCGCTGGCCTCGACGCATCGCCGGATGAGCGCGCGCCCAAGCAACTGTCTAACTTCATCCTCAACCCGCTCGCGCTCGCGCCGGGCGATCTGGCCGCTCTCGCGCAGATGGCGCCAGTGCGCGTCAAGGGCATCCACGACTTCCAGCACGCCGCGCCGCTCAGCCGCCACGGTTTTCAGGATGGGCGGCCGCCACTCGCCCGGCGCAGCGCCGGCTTCAGCCGGCCCGGCCGCTGCCCCCGGGCCGTGATGGGCGAGCCCGGCGGCGTTCGGCGCGACGGCCGGGGCGGGACCGGCCGTCTGGCGTTGCTTCATGGTATTGCCCACATCGAGCATGACCTTGAGCGCGTTGGCCGTCTTTTCCGCCCCCTCGCGATCCGCTTTGTTGACCACGAAAACATCGGCGATCTCGAGGATACCGGCCTTGAAGGCCTGGATCTCGTCCCCCAACCCGGGGGCCTCAACGACGATGACCGAGTGGGCGGTCCGCACGATGTCGATCTCGGCCTGGCCCGCGCCAACCGTCTCGACGAAGACGACGTCCCGGCCAAAAGCATCCAGCGCGCGCACGGCGTCGCTGGTCGCCGCCGACAGCCCGCCCACGTTCCCCCGGCTGGCCATGCTGCGCATAAAGACGCCCGGGTCGGCGATATGGTCCATCATCCGGATGCGATCGCCCAGCAACGCGCCACCGCTGAAGGGCGAGGTCGGGTCAATCGAAATGATCCCAACGGTGCGACCGCGCCTGCGCTCCTCGGCCGCCAGGGCGGAAACCAGCGTGCTCTTGCCCGTCCCCGGCGCGCCGGTCACTCCGACAATGTGGGCGCGGCCCGTCCGCGGATACAGCGCGGCCAGGGCCGCATGGGCGCGCGGATCATCGTCCTCGATCCAGGTGATCAGACGGGCGAGCGCACGGCGATCCCCCGCCGCAACCCGTGGGGCGAGATCGGCCACACCTGTCATCCACGCACCGGCCCCCGGGCCGCAATCTCGGTTTTGATGAACTCGGCGATGTCGCGGGTGTCGCTGCCCGGCCCAAACACGCCGCGAAAGCCCAGGCGTTTGATCTCGGGCACGTCCTCGTCCGGGAAAATGCCGCCGGCAAAGAGCAGAATGTCGGCGCGCGCCTCGGCGCGCAAGAGCTCGACAATGCGGGGGAAGAGCGCCCCATGCGCGTTGGACAAGATCGACAGCCCGATGCAGTCGACGTCCTCCTGCAAGGCGGCCTCCACGATCATTTCGGGCGTCTGGCGCAAGCCGGTGTAGATCACTTCCATGCCCGCATCGCGCAGCGCGCGCGCGACCACTTTGGCCCCGCGATCATGCCCATCCAGCCCCGGTTTGGCGATGAGAACTCGGATTTTCTTGTTTTCAGTCATAGAATCACTGGCTCCTGATACACCCCGAACACGCCACGCAACACGTCCATCATTTCCTGCAAGGTCGCATAGGCGTTCACCGCGTCGAGCAGCAAGGGCATGAGGTTGGCGCTCGTCTGCGCTGCGCTGCGGAGCGCCGCGAGCCGGCTCTGGACCGCCTCATTGTCGCGCTCTCGCTTCACTCGCGCAAGTCGCTCAAGCTGTCGGCGCTCGCCGTCACGGTCCATGCTCAGCAGCGGCACTTTGACCGGCGCCGCCTCGGTGTATTCGTTCACCCCGACGATGATCCGGCGCTTCTGCTCGATCTCATGCTGGTAACGGGCGGCGCTATCGGCAATCTCGCGCTGAAAGTAACCGGCTTCGATGGCCGGCAGCACACCGCCAAGCGCTTTGATCTCGCCGAACATCCGATAGGCCGCCTGTTCCATGCGCGTGGTCAGGGCCTCGACGAAATACGAGCCGCCCAACGGGTCGACGGTGTTCGTCACGCCGCTTTCGTGGGCGATGATCTGCTGGGTGCGCAGGGCGATCTGGACCGAACGCTCACTTGGCAGCGCAAGCGCCTCATCCAATGAGTTGGTGTGCAGCGACTGAGTGCCGCCCAGCACGGCCGCCAGGGCCTGGATGGCCACCCGGACCACGTTGATCTCGGGCTGCTGCGCGGTCAGCGACACGCCCGCGGTCTGGGCATGGGTTCGCATCAGCCAGGAGCGCTCATTCTTCGCCCCAAACGTGTGGCGCATCTCGCGGGCCCAGATCCGCCGCGCGGCCCGGTACTTGGCGATCTCCTCGAAGAAGTCGTTGTGGGCGTTGAAGAAAAACGACAGGCGCGGGGCAAAAACGTCGACGTCCAGCCCGCGCGCAATCGCCCAACGCACGTACTCAAACCCATCGGCCAGGGTGAAGGCCAGCTCCTGCGCCGCGGTGGCCCCGGCCTCCCGTATGTGATAACCGCTGATCGAGACGGTATTCCACAGCGGCATCTCCTTCGCGCCGAACTCGATCGTGTCGGTGACCAGGCGCATGGATGGGCGGGGCGGGAAGATGAACTCCTTCTGGGCGATGTACTCCTTGAGAATGTCGTTCTGCAGGGTGCCGCCCAGTTTGGCCCGCGGAATGCCGCGTTTCTCGGCGGCCGCGATATACATCGCCCAGAGGATGGCGGCCGGCGAGTTGATCGTCATCGAGGTCGTGACCCGGTCAAGAGGCAGCCCGTCGAGCAGCGCCTCCATGTCGGCCAGGCTGCAAATCGCGACCCCGCACTTGCCGAACTCGCCCAGGGTCTCGGACGCGTCGCTGTCATAGCCGTACAGCGTCGGAAGATCAAACGCAACACTCAACCCGGTCTGGCCCTGGTTGAGCAGATACTTGAAGCGGACATTGGTCTCCTCGGCCGTGCCAAACCCGGCGAACATCCGCATCGTCCAGAGCTTGCTCCGATGCAGGCTGGGATGCGCGCCGCGGGTATACGGGTATGCCCCGGGCAGGCCGATGTCGTCGAGCGGGTCGATTCCAGCCACATCGAGCGGGGTGTACAGCCGGGCGACCGGCTCGGACGAGGCCGTGATGAAGACATCGCTGCGCTCGGGCAGGCGCTCCAGCGCCTGGCGCAAAGGGCCAGCTTCCCAGGCGGCCAGGCTATGGCGGAAGCGATCAAGCGGAGTCGGTGGCATCGTTCACGCTCGTTTTCTGGCGCGGCGTCGGGGGACCGGCGCGGGCGGGACCGGCGCGCGCAGGCCGTCAAACAGGATGGCGCTCAGGATGCCGGCAATCTCGGGCACGCTCAACCGCCCGTCCGGCTTGAGCCAGTAAATCGCCCAGTTGACCATCCCGAACATGGCGAGCATGACGATAGTCGGGTCGAGGTCACTCCGAAGTGTGCCCTCCCGCTGGCCGGACCGGATTGCATCGAGCAGGAGCGTCCCAAAACGGGCCCGTTTGTCGTTGATCTTCTGCCAGTGCTCGCCAGCCAGATGCCGGCGCTCATTGAAAAAGATCGCGATTTCGTCGGTGTAGTCGCGGATGATCTCGAGAAAGTCGGCGACGATGCCTTGCAGGCGCTCGCGCTCGTCGGCGGCCGGCCCGGCAACCCGCCTTTCGGTCTTCTCGATCAGGAGGTCGGTGAAACGGTCGAGGATCTCGAAGAGGATCTCCTCCTTGCTGTGAATGTGATAGTACAGGCTGCCCTTGAGCACGCCGACCCGCCCGGCGATGTCGGACATCGACGTGTTGTGATAGCCCTTTTCCCGGAACAGGGCGGCGGCGGCCTCGATGATGTCAGCGCGACTTGCCATAATCACCAACCAAACGGTTGGTAGATTATCGGGGGAGGCGCCTTTGATGTCAAGTCCGGCCGGGAGCGGAAGGATCTATCCGCCGATTACGCAGATTTGCGCCGATTTCATGTAGTGAGAAATCAGCGGAAATCTGCGGATAGATAATTGCGCGCCCATGGAAATTGACGCTCAAAGTCTACCTACCGCCGCCGACGCCTGGATCGCCACCCGATTGGCAGCGCGCGGCCGGCGCATCGCTGGCCCGATTGCCTGCGTCCACCACCGCGCCTGGTCGACGGTCTGGCGCATCCCGACGACGGACGGCGCCGCCTATTTTAAGTTGTGCAGCCCGGCCCTCGCCCACGAGCCCGCCCTGACCGAGGCCCTGTCGGGCTGGTATCCCGACTGTATCGTCGCCTGCCTGGGGGCAGATCCCGCCCGGGGCTGGCTGTTGCTCGACGATGCCGGCCTGACATTGCGGACCCAGATCGTTGCGCGGGCCGAACTCGCGCGGTGGGAGCCCATCCTGGGCACACTGGCCGGTCTCCAGATCGAGCTCATCCCGCGCGCGGCCCAGATCGACGCGCTTGGCGCCCTGGATCGGCGCCCCGCCCGTCTGGCCGCCCAGATCGCCCTGCTGCTCGAGAACGACGAGGCCGTCATGCTCGGCCAACCCGACGGACTGACCGACGAGGATCGCGCACGGCTGCGGAAACGCCTGCCCGAAATCGGCACGCTGGCCGCCGAGCTGGCCGGGTCGGGCATTCCCGAGTCGCTGCACAACGAGGATTTCCATGATGCAAACGTCTTCGTCAGCGACGGGCGGGTCAGGCTGTCCGATTGGGGGGAAGCGGGCGTGTCGCATCCATTCAGCACCCTGCTGGTATGCCTGCGCAGCGCGGCCTGGCGCCTGAAGCTGCCCGATGACGCGCCTGAATTGGCGCGCCTGCGCGACGTCTATCTGGACCGCTGGACCGCTTACGCGCCGCGCCCGGCGCTGTTGGCGGCGTTCGCCCTCGCTGGTCGAATGGGGATGCTCTGCCGGGCCCTGACCTGGCGCCAGGTGCTGGCCCCGCTTGGCCTCAGCGCGTCGGCGGATGATCGCTCATCCGTCCCGGGCTGGCTGCAGGAATTCCTGGGGGCGCCCGCGGGGTAGCCGAAGGCAATGTCCTCGGCTACCCCGCGGGCGTTTCCTTTGCCACCGGCTGATGGACAAAGAAACGGGTCTTGCCCCAGCGATACGCCAGCACGGTCAGGGTGAGCCATAGACTGCCGAGCAGATACGCCGCCATCACATCGCTGGCCCAATGTTGCCCGACGTAAACGCGCGATACGCCGATCAGCGAGACCATCCCGATCAGCACCACCAGAAGGATGGTCCGCCACCAGGAGCGCTTCAGCAGGGTGAAGGCCAGGAAGACCATGAAACCGAAGAAGACCGTGAAGAACAGCACGTGCCCGCTCGGAAAGGAGAAGTCGCTCAACTGATTGAGCACGACGACGACATCGGCGCTGGGCCGCGGCCGATCGATGAGGACCTTGATCCCAAGCCCCAGGAGCGAACTGCCGATAACGCTGAACAGGGCCGTGACCATCTCCCACTTCAGGCCGCTCGCAAAGAGGAACAGAAGAATCAGCAGTGTGATGATGTACGCCTGCGGCCCAAAACCCATCCAGGTCAGCCCCACCATCAGCGCGTTGAACCAGGCGGGCTTGAACGACTGCACGGCATTTGTTAACGTCACATCGAAGGTGAAGTAAGCAACTGTCTTGGCAAGCACGGCCAGGATGAGGAAGAAGACCGACGCGCCGAACAAATACCCGATGAAGAGGTTGGCCCGATAACGTCGCCACGGTTTTCCAACCACGGCTCCCGCCCCGTCAATCAGCCGGCGCCACGCGTTGACGGGTTTCTTGATCGACGCAACAGCGGCGGCGGAAGCCTCCTTTGCGGTGATTACGGGAGCAGCCTGATCAGTCACAAGTCCTCATGGTGATTCTTATGTCGTTGGGACGGTCACTTTCCCATTCGTCAGGGCGCTGACGTCGACCACGGCTGGCGCTACGGGCGCGGGCAGATCCTTGCTCGCCTGCGTCTGAGGCTTCTCGACGCCTGCGCCTGGCTTCGGCGCGATCACGCGCAGGGCGCCCGCGAGCACCTTGATCTTGACCGAGCCTCGGCCCAGCATGACCCCATCAGCCATCACCTCCAGCTTCGGGCGGGACTTGATCCTGAGTTTGCTGCTCCGATAGCGTTGAATCGATCCGTCGGTGGCATGGCCCTGATTCATGACGCTGCCGAAATAGGCGGTCAATTCTGATTTCGTGAAGTCGGGGTAAATGGAGACATCCAGGAGCCCGTCATCCATTGAGGCGTCGGGCGCAACCAGGAGGTTCGGGCCGATCAGTGGCACATTCGCGATCGTCACCATCATCGTCGCAACCGTGATCTTGCTGCCGCCATCCATGGACAGGGTCACCTTGGGTTTGGTCACGTGGCTGAGCAGCGTAATGACGGCATCCTTGATCCTCGAAAGCTCTCCCTTCCGGACATGTTCAGCATCCGGATAGACGGCCGCCAGAATCCCGATGGCCGCCAACTCAAAAAAGAGATGTCGCTTGCCCTTCCTGACCCGAATCTGGCCCATGTCCAGCCTGCGCGTTTTTCCAGCCGCGATCAGAGCACACGCTTCCTTGTGATCCTCAGGAATGCCCAGGCTCTTGGCCACGTTGTTGGCGGTGCCGGCCGCGATGATGCCCAGGCGGGTCTTTGAGCCGGACACGGCCCGGATGATCGCTTCGACGGTGTCATCGCCCCCCAGGGCGATGACTGTCCCATAGCCCGCCTTGACCGCCCGCCGGGCAATCGGGATCGCCTCTTCCTTTGGCTTGGCGATCGCGACATCGACCTTCATGCCCTCATCCAGCAGCAGGCGGGTGATTTCCTCGATCAGGGCCGTTCTGCTCGAGGCCTTGCCCGAGCCCGGATTGGCGATCAGCAGGGCGCGCTTGCGCTTATTTTGGTTGGACATTTTCGAGAATCCTCCGCTTGAAAAGTAACTCAATGACCGTATACGCGAGACCGCACCAGGCGATCCCAAGGGCGTAACCCGCCAGGACATCCGTAAGGTAGTGATCGCCGACAAAGATGCGGCTGAAGCCGATGAACAGGATGATCCCGACAGCGGCCGCAATCACCACCGCTTTCCAGACACGCCGGCGCATGAACGGCACCACCAGATAGGCCAGCAACCCAAAGCACATCACCGCGCTGATGCTGTGCCCGCTCGGGAAACCCGGCACCGTCATCTGCCGCCACACCGACACGTCAAACTCGGGCCGCGGCCGGTTGAAATACCCGGAGAGAACGGTCCAGATCAACCCTTCCCCGGCCCAGGCCACGACCACCATCGTGAATTCGGGCCAGAAACGTTTGACCCCAAAACACGCCAGCAGGAGAAACCCGATCAAGACGATACCGTGTTCGCCGAGATAGAAACCGAGGATCATCAGGTCGACAACGTATTTCGGGCTCTGCAACGCGACGGCGTGGATCCGATCAGCTACCGAGACATCGAGCTGGGCAAATCGCCCTCCGGTTTGAAAGCTCCAGGCTATCACCCCAAACACGACCCCGCCCAACAGGACCATCAGCAGCCCAATCAGCGGCCGCCGCGCCAGGAGCCCGGGCGTGCGCAGGCCCTGGACCGACCGCTGTCCACAAAAGTCCTTCGCGATGGAGATGTCGATAAGCTTGTTCAATCTGTCCATTCCCTGCATGCAAAACCTGACTTGTCTCGGGAAGGGATATCTGCGGCTTCGCCGCAGATATCCCTTCCCGAGATGGTTCTGTCGGCGGTCGCTACCCTTTGAGCCTCAGCCAAACCCCGCTCATGATCGAAAAGAACCCGAACGCAATCAGGCCCAGGGCCACGACACCCAGCAGCCATGAGCCAGTGGGCTGGCGTAGCAGCGCGCTGAGCACACCGTCGATGCCCTGCGCCTTGCTCGCATCATGGGTATACGCCGCATAGAACAGGAACACACCAATGAGGGCGAACACCGCGCCCCGCGCGGCAAATCCGAACTGGCTCACCCGAACCATCAGAACCTTCTGACCGCTCGCCAGCGAGTTGGGTGCCCTTTGCTCATCGAACTTCCGCTGGATGCCCGCAATGATCTGAATGATGCCGACGGCGATGATGATGATGGCCACACCCGCGACTGCGTAAGCCCCCCACGATTGCGCGAGAATGGTCGCCGCCGTTGCCTGCGCCTGGGCGGTCTGCGCGCCATTGCTCGCGGCCATAGCCCCACCTGTGATCAGCCCGTAGGTCGCCACCGCCAACAACAGGTACGAAATGCCGCTGACCCCATATCCCGCGCGGGCCAAAAAACCCTTGGTGTCGCTACCCTTGTGGAGCGGATCCAGGACGGCCCTTATAAACCCCCACAGGCCGTATCCCACCAACCCCACAAGAATGAAGTAAAGGAAGATCACGCCGGGCGCGGATTTCCCCATCACCGCAATCGCGCCTTGCGGATCGGTCAACGCGCCGCCACCGCCCAGCGTCACCTGCAGCGCCAGGGCGCCGATGACAACGTAGACCAGACCGCGTACGACATACCCAAAACGCGCCAGGTTCTCCATCGCGGCGCTCGTCGACGTGTCATGGACGGCCTGACGTCCGCGTTGTCGCAGGCTTAGCCGGCTTCGGCTTGTGTTTGCGTTTGCGCCCATAGCCCTATGCTATGAAAACACGGGGTCCGGCGCATCGCCTCACCAGGGGATGCGGGCTCGCCCACCTGGGGGATAAGGGACCTGGTTATGAAAAAAGCGCACTCCCCGCGCTTCGCGCGGGGAGTGCGCTTTTTATTGCCCCTGTTCTAGTATTTGAGGGTCGACTCGGCGTAGATCCAGCCCGTCATGGCGCCGAATCGGACGTTGAACCAGGCGCCATCGGCACTGGCGGCCATCACTTCAACTTCATCGCCCATTTGCAACACGCCCTGAGCGGCCGACGCGGATGTCGGCAACGCGCGGACGGTCAGCCGTCGCACACCAACCATCGCGGTCGGGTAGTCCGACAAGACGCGCACGCGCTCGGCTGCGGGCGTCAACGAGATGCCGCCCCGGGCGGCAATCCAGCCAGTCACATTCTGGGCGCTCACCTGCAGCCATTGGCGGTCTGGGCTGGCCCCCAGGACCTGGGCGACGACGCCGCGCCGGAGCTCCGCGAAGGCAAACGAAGTCGCGCTGGGCGCCCTGCGCACATCAACTGCCGCGGCCGTCACAAATGCCTTTGCGGCCGGATCAACCCGGCCCACGTTCGCGACAAGCTCGGCCGGCAGCGCGCTTGACAAGGGAGGCGGCGGCGCGATATTGGCGGGAATCACGGCGGTCAGGTCGAGATACGTGCCCGCGGCCGGGAGATAGAAGCCCGAGGTGGTGGCCATGACATAGCCCTTGGCCGCGTTCTTGACAACCCAACGGTAGGGCCCCGTGCCCCAATCCCGCCGCCAAACATTCCAAAGCACCGTGTTTGTGTTTCGGAGCGGCTGAACCCATCCGCTTACGTCCTGCCACTGCCCGTTGGCGTCGTAAAACTGCACAACCGTGGTCAGTCCATCACCGATGAACTGGCCAACAACGCGGGGGTCAGCCCAGGCCACCGTCAGGCGAATGCGGCCAGGATCGGGCTCGGGATCGTCGGCGGCATTTCGGGCGACATTGCCTGCCTGGGTCGCCATTGGCGCTCCAAGACACAAGGCAGCCGCCAACATCGCCATAAAGCCCTGAGTGAGTGATCTTCGATAGTTGAGCGCCATGTTTCTCCTCTCGTGTGGTCAATCCGCGCCCGGCCATAATCCGCCGAAACGCCCCCGTGTTTCGTTTGTGGGACGTGTATTGTCCTACCGGAAGGCGAAACCGTCAACTATCGGTTTTGCGCGCCTCAACAACATATCGGCTGGCGTCCCCGGGGTCGCCCAGAGACGCTCCGGAGTAGTCGGCGAACTCGGCCACCGGCCGAAATCCCGCGTCCGCCAATGCCATCCGGCATTCGGCCAAGGTCGCCGTGGTGACCCGAAAGGTCTCACCAAAATCCTCCACGACACGTCCGTCGATTTCAACCTCAAATGCCCAGGTGACCTGCCAAAGCCTGTCGCCGGCGCGCCTGGATTCCGAGAAGCGCCGGTAGATGGCCTCGCCGATGCGGCGCTCAGCCGCCAGGGCCCGCGGCCGCTCGACGCGTCCCTCCTCCAGCGCAAAGTCGGCAATCAGCCGGCCACCCGGCGCGAGGTGGCGGGCCAGGTTCGCCAGGGCGGCGGCCCGCGCAGCCGGGCCTTCCAGCAGATACAGCGCATGGCTGAACACAACCAGGGAAAAGGTTCGACCCAGGTCGCACGTCTGCGCGTCGGCCGGCACGATCGTCAGGCGGTCGTCGAGGGACGTGTCGTCGCCCAACCGGGCGAGCATCACCCCGCGCATCCCCGCAGAAGGCTCAACCGCCCACACCCGCAATCCGCGCTCGGCCAACGCTATGGCGGTTCGCCCGGTGCCAGCCCCCACGTCCATGACGGCGTCGATGCCCTCGACCCGCGCCAGCACGAACGCGCGGTGCCACAGCGCGCCGGGATCATCGGCATCGAAGAGATCATAGAACGGCGCGATCTTGTCGTAGATCATGGCGCGCGAACCGTTTGCAGCACGACGTCGCGCAGCGCCTGCGTCCCCCAGGCAATCCCCTTCAGCGAAATCCTTTCGTCATGGCCGTGCATCAGATCGCTGAAGGCTTCGTCGGGTTCGAAACTCATCGGCGAAAAGCCGTAGCAGATTGCGCCCAGCGCGGCGACATGCCGGGCGTCGGTCGCGCCCGTCAACATGTAGGGGATGGGAATGCCATGCGGGTCATGCTGACGCAACACCGCGTGAATGGTCGCCATGAGCGGCGTCTCCGTCGGAAACTCAAGCCCGGGCGAGTCGCTGTCGCGCTGAAACTCGAGGCCGGCCGCGTCATCGCCCAGCGCCCGGCGCATCTCGGCGATCACGTCGGCGGCAGTGTCTCCGGGCAGGGTGCGGCAATCGAGGGTCGCTTCGGCGTATGAAGGCACGACGTTGGTAATGCGACCGGCCCGCAGACCGGTCGGCGTGACCGTGTTGTGGGTGACGGCATGGAGCTCGGCCGCCAGGGCGCTGCCCTGCAGGATGCGGTCCGCCAGCTCAGGGAAGATCGGCTCGCCGGACAAGGCGGCCCGGAGCGCGACCGCGGCCGGCCCGCCCAGCGCGTCGGCCAGACCGGCGATGTGCGCCCGCGCCGTCGCGGTCAGGCGCATCGGCAGGCGGACCGTGCCCAGGCGTTCAACCGCGCGGGCCAACGCGACAACGGCGTTGTCATCGCGCGGCACACTGGCATGCCCGGGCGTCCCGCGCGCGCGGAGCGTCATCCAGGCCGTGCCCTTCTCGGCCGTCTGAATCGGATAGAAGGTCTTGCCGGCCACCCGCATGGGGAAACCGCCGAATTCGGTCAGCGCATATTCCGCGCGCAGCAATTCGGGGTGCCGGGCCGCCAGCAGACCGATCCCCTGGTTGGCGTTGGTCTCTTCGTCCGCGGTGGCGGCCAGAATCAAATCGCGCCTCAGGGTGATCGACCCGGCCGCGGCCTGGCGGGCGAGGTCGAGAAACACCGCCAGCTGCATGGCCCCGATGCCCTTCATATCCAACGCGCCGCGCCCATACACATACCCGTCTCGAATCTCGCCGCCAAAGGGATCCACCGTCCACTGCGCGCGCTCGAC
>JAGOCU010000026.1:6002-14302 GCA_017998555.1 Thermoflexales bacterium | reverse complement strand
GTTTTGCTCACATCCAGCAACACGCAAGGTCCAGCCCAACCGGTCAATGTGTCAGGCATGGTATCCACCTCGGCGCGAGGCGTCAATGCGCAACTAGCATTGCGCGAGGCACCTTGTATTGCACTAG
The DNA here is from genome assembly GCA_017998555.1 of Thermoflexales bacterium. Lineage (GTDB taxonomy): Bacteria > Chloroflexota > Anaerolineae > J036 > Brachytrichaceae > Brachythrix. The sequence continues at coordinate 14,175 of JAGOCU010000026.1, read as the reverse complement.
ATGTCGTTTCCGGCGCGGGTGGCGAAGTCGCGGTCCCCGCGCGAAACGCGGGGATCGCGACTTCGCCAGGTGTTTTTGGGATCGCTTCAGGTTCCAGCAGGCGTCAGGCCCAGACCCGCCCCGCGGGCCGCGCCTGAGCGGGCCAGATCTCGTCGCGCAGAACCTCGATGTAGGGGCCGATGTTGAAGTCCGCCCACGCCTGGGTTCCCTGCGGATTGAGCTGGAAGATGGATCCGCCCAAATACGGTGAATTCCAGCGCCCCGGAAACTCCGAGCGCGGCACACGCCCGGCGCGCGCCAACTCATCCTGATTGTCGATCAACAACGGGCGGGCCATGACCTCGCGCCAGCGCCGGACAAAGGCGCTGAATTCCTGGCGGGTGTAACCCAGCCCCAAAAAGCCCTTGCCCGCATCCACACCGGTCTCGGCCGATACGATGCCGCGCACACGTGGATCGAAACCGCAACGGGTGAAATACAGCTCCCACCGGCGCGCCCACCACGTGAGGCTGCTTTCATCGAAGAGGCTGCGCGCGCCCTCCTTGGTGACCACGTAGTTGTGCTGATTGAACAGCAGCGCGCCTGCGTTGTAGGCGGCCGCGTATCCGTCCCGGATGGCGGCGCAGATGGCCGGATTGGTCAGGTCGGGCGTGCCCGTGGCAAATCCTCCACCGACATAGCGCGACTTGCCGCCGCTTCGCTTTCGAATGATCTCCGCGACAGCGACATCAAACGCGGCTCGCTTCCGGATGGCATCGGGCGAGTCGCCGATCGAGTCGGTCTCGTTCATCCCCAGATAGGCCACACCCGGGGCGAGCTTGCCAAGCGTGCTCACGAATTGCTCGGGCTCGGGCAGCCAGTTTGGCCAGATTCGACGGGCCAGCACAAAGGCGCCCTGCCCCGCCAGCTCCGCCGCGACGTCGAAGCTGTCACAGACGGTGAACCAGCGGCACCCCGCCCGGAACGCTTCTTGCGCGCTCCGCCCGGTCGTGATGGTGTGCACCCCCAGCCCAATGTCCAGCGGCTGGATGGGCGGCGGAAGCCGCGGCGCCGGCGCGGGTTGCGGGGCTGGCTCACCCGGCGGTATCGGCTGGGGCTGAGTGTCGATCCAGTTTTCGTAGAGCACCGCTCGGACTACCCCGCGCGCAAGGGTCTGGCCAAATCGCGGGGTCAGGGATTTGATCTGCCCATCCCAGGGATCGATGATCATGATGCTCTTGTCGGCCGCGCCTGCCTGGACGACCCGGCCCGCCCAGTTGGCCGGGAGCGCCAGCACAAAGTGCATTTGTCGGCCCGGTTGGGGCGGGTACTTCGGATCGGCGCTATCGGAGGGGAAGAAGTCCACCTCGAGGATCGCGGCCTGGCCATCGCTCAGATGGGTCAGCACCCGCTGCACGACCTCAGCCGGCGCGTCCTGTTCATAGCGCTCCGAAAACCAGCCGATCTTCACCGCCCCGCCGGTCTCATCATCCACGTTGAAGCGCGCGGCATAGCCGCCATACGGCCCGGGCGGAAGATACCCGCCGTTGCCCTTGCGCAGATTGTTGACCTCGCTCGGCATGAGCGGTTTGTCGAGGGCTGAGTTGATCAGAATGGTAAAGCAGGTCAGCAAACAGCCGTAGTCACCGATCGTCACCGTTGGATCGTTGGTGTTACCCAGCAACTGCGCCTTCCAGCGCGGGTCGCGCTGGCTCAGCGGAAAATATCGGGGCGTCGATGTCCCGCGCGCGCCCATTGGATTCACGCCGGGGGCGGCCACCTGGGCGTCCGCCGCGGGCACGTATCGACTGCCCGCCAGGATCCACCATCCGTCGCGCAATTCGGCCCCGCGCAGGATATCGCCGTAGTGGGCGGCCCCGGTGATGTTTTGGATGCCCCGGTCATTTGGGCTGTTGCGCACCAGTGAGCCGGTTGGTTTGACGATTCGGATGTCGCTTGGCATGGATATGTCCGTGGTATTCTAGCCGCGCATGTTCAAGAAGATCTTGATTGCCAATCGTGGTGAGATCGCTGTCCGCATTATCCGCGCTTGTCACGAACTTGGGATTGCCACCGTGGCCGTCTATTCCGACGTCGATCGGAATTCTCTGCATGTGCGGCTGGCTGATGAGGCCTTTCTGATTGGACCCGCGCCTTCGCGGGATTCATATCTGCGCATTGATCGCATCATCGATGTGGCCCGCAAATCGGGGGTGGATGCGATCCATCCAGGCTATGGGTTTCTGGCCGAGCGCGAGGACTTCGCCCAGGCCTGCGCCGATGCCGACATCATCTTCATTGGCCCGTCGCCATCGGCGATCGCCAAGATGGGCGACAAGGCCACCGCGCGCGCGACCGTGAAGGAAGCCGGCGTCAACATTGTCCCCGGCACGGAAGGCGAGGCCAACCTCAGCGACGACGACTTGCTCGCGCTTGCTCCCGGCATCGGGTTCCCGCTGCTGATCAAGGCCAGCGCTGGCGGCGGCGGCAAGGGCCAGCGCGAGGTGCGCGCGCTCGAGGAAATGCCCGGCCTGCTCAAGAGCGCCCGGCGGGAAGCCGAGAGCGCGTTCGGCGATGGCGCCGTCTACCTTGAGAAGTTGATCGAGGGGGCCCGGCATATCGAATTCCAGCTCCTTGGCGACCACTTTGGCAACATCATTCACCTGGGCGAGCGTGAATGCAGCCTGCAGCGCCGGCGGCAGAAGGTCCTTGAGGAGTCGCCCTCCCCCGCGCTGGACGCCGACCTGCGCTGGCGCATGGGCCAGATGGCCGTCCGCGCCGCCCAGGCCGTCAACTACACAAACGCGGGCACGATTGAATGCCTGCTCGACAAGCACGGGAATTACTACTTCATGGAGATGAACACGCGTCTCCAGGTCGAGCATCCCGTCACCGAGCGGGTGACGGGCATCGATATCGTCAAGGAACAGATCAGAATCGCGCGCGGTCGAAAGCTGCGTTACCGACAGGAAGACATCACCCAGACCGGCTGGGCGATCGAGTGCCGGGTCAATGCAGAGGACCCGTTCAACAATTTCCTCCCGAGCACCGGTGTGATCACCCGGATCCAGTTCCCGACGGGGCCGGGTGTGCGGGTCGAATCGGGCGTGTATGAAGGTTTCGCAATTACCCCCTACTACGATTCAATGATCGGCAAGATCATTTGCTGGGGCGACTCGCGACCGGAGGCGATTCTGCGCATGCGGCGATCGCTCAACGAATTCCGAATCATGGGGGTCAAGACCAACATCCCCTTTCATCAGCAGCTTGTGGGCAGCCTGCGCTTCCAGGCCGGCCAGTTCGACACCCGCTTTGTTGAGGATCGCTTCACCCTCGAGGACGTCTCGGACGCCGACGCCGATATCGCCGCCCTGGTGTCAACGTTGGTTGAACACCACCGCGGCCAGGTCGCCGTCAGCCACATCGACCGCGGGCAGCCTTTCCGCTCGAGCCGGTGGAAGTGGGCGCCCCGGTAACCGCGCGGCGACATGCGCAATAACCCCGAACGACTTGCCTGGACGGTGCTGCTCGCGGCGTTCGCGGCCTTTGTCGCGCTGGCGATCGGCATCCCCGCGGCGATCTCCTCAGTCCTCAACCAATCGACGGTAGGCGCGGCAGCCTATGTCCGCCTGCAAGCAGGCCGCATCCAGACCTATTCCCCACCGGCCACGGAGCGGGATGCCCGGGTGGTCAGCCTGGAAGGACGCGACGTGGAAGAGGGCAGCACCATCATCGTCGACCCGGACGCGTCGTCACAGGGTCTGCTTACGATTTCGCCCGCCGGCGCGCGCGAACCGCTGCTCAGCGCCTTGGCCTACTCCGGCGCGCGGATCCAGATCTGGCGCGCGACCTCGCCGCGTTTCGCCATCTCGCGCGCCCGGGATGAAGTCATGCTCATCATGTCGGCTGGGCGCGCTCAATTCACCGTTCGGCCGCGCGAAGCGCGCGGCGCATCCGTCACCATCCTGACCCCATACGGCTACTTCAACCTGGGCGAGGGGGTCTTCACCGTGGAAGTGGCGGCCGGCGAGGCGCGTGTGCTCAGCCGAGAAGGCTCGCTGGTCGCCCACTCGAATCGAGCCGGGCTGGCGCCGCTGACCCTGGCGGCCGGCGAACGCACAACGATCAGTGATCAGGGCGCGCCGCTCGCCAAATCCGCGCCGGAGCGAAACCTGGTCCGGAATAATCTCTTTATCGGGGATTACACCCCCTGGGAAACCGAGATTCGCTCGGCCTCCGGGAACGATGGGCGGGTGCGGCTTGCCCTGGTCGGAGGCGAATCCTCAATCGTGCTGGATCGCCTGGGCAACAACCTGAATTGGGGCCGGACCGGCGTCTTCCAGATCGTCGGCGAGAACGTCTCCGGCCGGGCCTCGCTGCGGCTTCGAATCGACTTTGCGATCCTGTCGCAGGAGATCAAGGTGTGCGGCAATCTGGGCTCGGAATGCCCGCTGATGGTCAACATCACCTTTATCGACAAGTCGGGCACCCAGCGCGAGTGGTTCCAGGGCTTCTATGCGGATGGCACGCCAACGCCCGATCTGCCAGATGTCGTGCGCGACAACCCGACGACCCGGCACGTGGCCAAAACCCTCAACGCGCGCGAGTCCTTCGAATCGGAGAACCTGCTGCTTGGGGAACTGCGCGACGCCCAGGTCATCCAGCGCATCCGCGTTTACGCCGAGGGACACGCCGTGCAGACCCAGGTTTTCGACGTCGATCTGCTGGTCGCGGACTAGGCGCGCGCCGGCATGCCTTGCCCGGGCCTGCGCCGGGGTAGCCGACGGCAATGCCGTCGGCTACCCCGGCGCTTTTCTCAGCGCCCGGCCAGAACGACATCCGGCGCGATCTCCGGCTGCAATTCCAGCGCGCCCCGGTATTCGGTCAATCGACCGGAGACAACCAGCCCGTCGCCGGTTGCAAGGGTTGACGAAAAAGGCAACACCGTCCACACGCTGTCAAAGAGCGTCATCGTCAGTTCGCTCCCCTCGTCGCTGGCCAATCCGATTCGGATACCGCCCTTGAAGGGCGCCAGACGCGAGACACGCGCCTCCGTGGTGACCCAGTCACCGAGCAATGCGCGGCTGACGACGGAAATGGGTCTGGGCGATTGGGCCGGCGCGCTTTCGGCCGCCAGTCCGCCCGGCATGAGCAGCAACTGGCGCCGGCCGCGATACTCGCCCACCCCGCCGGTCGCCCGCGCCCAGCTTCCAACGACTGGAGACGTCTCGCGTTCGCCGCCCGGCAGATCCAGGCTCATGACCGCGTCGGCCTCGGCATTCCCATCCCGCAGCGTCAGAATTCGCAACCCGCCCACCTCGCGCACACGGCGAATCTGGCCGAGCACCGCCGCGCGCTGTCCGAGCCCGAGCCCATCGAGCCCGGCCAGTCCAACCAGTTCGGCGCTTTTGCGGATGAGTACGACACCGTCAGCGTTGTTGACCACCAGGGCCGCCTCGCCGTCCCGAATCCGAAGCGTGCCCTCGATCTGAGCCTCGTCGCCGGGTGACGGAATGGCGTCTGCCGCCAGAAGGCCCAAGGCCGCTGCCCGATAGGCCTGGGCCCGGACGACACCATCGGCATCCGCCACACGAAAAGAAAGGTAGCTGCCATCGGGCTCAATCGCCGGGAAATCGACCACAACCCCGGACAAGCGCACATACGCGAAGTTCATCGCGGGCGTGATTGCTCCGGCGCTGGTCACTGCGCGAGGTGTGGCGCGGGCCGCCCAGATCAGCGCAAGCAGGCCGCCAAGGGCCAGAACGAGGGTAAGCGCCCGAAACGGACGAAGCAACATGGCGTCAGGCTGAAAGCGATAGCGCGCGCCAATGGCGCGCGCCCGTTATGAACGCCCCTTCGGACCTATTCCGAAGGGGGAGGAATGGGCAGGTCCTCGACCTTGACCTGCATCCACTTTTCACCCTCTTCGACCAACATGATCGGGATCCCGTCCCGGATCGGGTATTTGCGCCCATAGACCGGCTCGACCAGCCAGGCATCCTTGTACAACTCGAGTTTTCCCGGATCCTCGCCGGGGACGCGCGTCGCGGTCGATACGCAAAACGGACAGCGCAGGATCATCATGAGTTCGGGACTGATCGGGGATGCCATGGGCCTTTTTCGCTCCTTCTCTCGTCGCTTACATTCGGGCCATGTCGCTGGCCCACGGCTCAATCTTACCAATAGACCAGCGCGGAATCAGGAGCCGCAACGGTTTGGGAAGCAGGTTCACTTCGGCCAGGTTGTGGGTTGGATTCCAGAAAAACTCAATGCCCTCTTCGGCAGCCTCGAGGCGGGCGCGGCGGGCAATCATGGCGCTCGAGAGCTGGAAGACCAGGTTGATCTCATGATGCGGGCGCTCAGTCGATCCCTGCCGTTGGACAAACGACGACTCGAGCGCGCCCAGATAGCGTTCGGCCCGGGCCTTCATCCCCAGTTCCTCGAGGATTTCGCGTTCCAGCGCCGCGCTGGCGGTTTCCCCGAACTCGACGTGACCCCCCGGGAGATAGGAATAGCCCCCGCTCGATGGGCGGCAGAGCATCACCCCGCGCGGCCCGATCAGGACCCCGCGCGCAATGATTTCGATGTCGGCGGTTGCTGTGATGTTCGGCTTGCTCATGGTGACTGCGATGGCGCCGTATTTTACATCGTTAGGTGGAACCGGATGAATAGCTTAAGCCGGGGCGGGCGCCATCCATCCGGCATTGCCTGGAATGCAATCGTCGTCGGCAGGGTTGCGGCTTATGACTCGTCGTTCGCGCCGGCCGATGGCGCGGCTGCGGGGTCGGCGGTCGCTGGTTGCCCGCGGCGGGAGCGGGCCGACAGCGCCACCAGCAAGGCCACAACGGCGGCAAACAGCACGGCCAGGGTGATGAGTTTGAGCGTTGGCGATTGGGGAACGAGGGCCAGAAACCCAAAGGCCGCGCAGGCGGCGGCATACAGCGCCACGATCCGGCCCGCGCTCCAGCCCGCGTCCGCGAGGCGGAAGTGCAGGTGCCCGCGATCGCCCCGGGTGGGATTCCGCCCATTTCGGGCCCGGTCGAAAATCTGCCAGGCCACATCCGCGATCGGCAGGCCCAGAACCAGCATCAGCAGCGCGATTTTGGCCCCCGCGATGACGCCCACGCAGGCCAGGGTGAAGCCCAGGTAGGTTGCCCCGCTGCCCAGAAAGATCCGGGCCGGCGGCAAATTGAGAAGCAGAAAGCCGCACAAGGTGCCCGCGAGCGCGATCGGCAAAAGCGCGACGCTGTATTGGCCCTCCCGGGCCATGTGAATGGCGGTCACGATCGCGGCCATCAGCGCCACGGTCGCGGCCAACCCGTCAACGCCGTCCAGCCAGTTGACGGTGTTCATCATCCCCATGAACCAGAACAGGCTGATCACGACGGCCACCAGGGCCGGCGCAATGACGGTCTCGCCGGTGAGAGGATTGGTGAAGCGCTCAATGAAGACCAGCGCGGCCATGGCCACCCCTGCCGCGACGGCCTGGGCGGCGAACTGCGGCGCGGGGGGCAATTGAAAGCGATCGTCCAGCAAGCCGACGACCAGCAGAATCAGCCCGCCGAGCAAAAGACCGGCGAGCCGCCGGGTCTCGTTGGGGTCCAGCGTGGGTACCCCAAACGCCTGAGCGGCAAGCGCGGCCACCGTGAAGCCGACGAAGAGCGGCACGATCCCGAGCCGCGAGGTGATCCGGGTATGGCGGCGCCGGCCGCCGGGCACATCGGAGATCCCGAGGCGCAGCCCCGCCACGATCGCAATCCGCGTCGACGCGTAGGCCACGACAAGCGCGATCACAAACGTCCCAACGGCTGGCAAGATTGGCACGCGGCCATTGTATCGGTGCGGCAACAGTTTCTCGCCGTGATGACGTGTCATGCTGCCGCTCCGCACGCGGAAGCGAGGTCGAAGGCCTTCGTTGTATCAGCCGGCGCCTTCGAGGCGCCGGCGGGCGACGCCGGCACGTAGAACGTGCCGGCTGATGTAACAAAGGCCTCCGGCCTGGTGCGGTGCGCGCATGGCGGCCCGTATAATCGCCGAGTGTCCCGCCGATTGGATCGCCTGTCTGAAACGCTGCGCATGCATTGGCTCGCCATCCTGGTTGGCGCCGTGTTCACATACACCCTGCTCCCGTTCCTGGCGCCCGTCCTGGTCAAGATGGGCGCGCCGGGCGCGGCGCAGCTGTTGTATACGCCCT
>JAGOCU010000026.1:0-5902 GCA_017998555.1 Thermoflexales bacterium | reverse complement strand
ACGCTGCGCATGCATTGGCTCGCCATCCTGGTTGGCGCCGTGTTCACATACACCCTGCTCCCGTTCCTGGCGCCCGTCCTGGTCAAGATGGGCGCGCCGGGCGCGGCGCAGCTGTTGTATACGCCCTACAAGGCCGTATGTCATACCTGGGCCTTCCGCTCCTTCTTTCTATTCGGCGAACGCGCGGAGTACCCCCGTGGCAACGGCGACGGCATCTTTGAGCAGGCCTCGGGGATCAATCCCACCACCGCGGACGGGCTGAACGCCGCGCGCGAATTCATCGGAAACGAGCAAATGGGCTACAAAGTCGCGTTGTGCGAACGCGATCTTGCCATTTACGCCAGCCTGGGCCTGAACGGGATGGCCTTCGCCCTGGTCCGCCGCCGCGCGCGCCAGTTGCCCTGGGCGGCCTTTGTCCTGATCGGGCTCGTGCCGGTGGGCCTGGACGGTTTCTCGCAGTTGTTCAGCCAACCGCCGTTTGACCTCCTGCCCTTCTTCAATCTCCTGGCGTTCCGGGAAAGCACCTGGTGGCTTCGGGTCATCACGGGCAGCCTCTTTGGGACGAGCGTCGCCTGGCTGATCTTCCCGCTCATCCAGTCGGCCTTTGACGGAGACGCGCCGAAAGCATGAAACGCTTCCCCACCCGCCTCGTCGCGCTGGCCGCGGCGGCCGCGCTCTTCGGCTTTGGCGCCGCCTACCTCGTGCTGCAGACGACCAACCCGGCCAGCGCGCCCGGCCTTGCCGCGCCACCCGCGCCGCGCCTGTTGCGCGAGGGTCAGGCCGCGCCCGAGTTCGCCCTCGACACGCTCGAGGGCAAGACCGTGCGTCTGGCCGATTTCCGGGGCAAACGCGTCCTGATCAACTTCTGGGCTTCGTGGTGCGCGCCCTGCGTGGTGGAAACACCCGACCTGGTGGCGGCCAATCGCCTCTTGCGGGAGGCAAACCGGGACATCATCTTTTTGGGCGTCGCCACCCAGGATGCGCCAGCCGATGTCCAACGCTTCACCGAATCCCGCAACGTCGACTATGCCATCCTCCTGGACCCCAAAGGCGTCGTCGGCAACGCCTACGGCGTATTTGGCCTGCCGGCCACATTCTTTGTGGATGAGTCCGGCATCGTACGACGAATCGTCAGCGGCGCGATCACGCGCGAACGCGTGCTGGCCGAGTTTCAGTAGCCGCTGACGGCGCCATGAAGCCCGTCACCAGGCCCCGATCTGCCAATTCCATGAAAAACACCCCCGAAAACCCCATCGCCTTCGCCGTCATCGGCGGGAGCGGTCTGTATGCCATGCCCGGCCTCACCGAAGTCAATGAGGTCAAGATCGAGACGCCCTTCGGCGATCCTTCGGACGCCATCGTCATCGGCACGCTCGCCGGCCGCCGGATTGCATTTTTGCCTCGGCACGGGCGCGGCCATCGGCTCAATCCCAGCGAGGTCCCCTACCGGGCCAACATCTACGCCCTGAAGTCCCTGGGCGCCCGCCACATCGTCAGCGTGAGCGCGTGCGGCAGCCTGCGCGAAGCGCTCAAGCCGCGCGACATCGTCGTCCCCGATCAACTCTTCGACTACACCCGCGGCAAGCGGGCAGGCAGTTTCTTCGACGGCGGCATTGTCGGGCACGCGTCGGTCGCCCACCCCTTTTCGGCCAGCTTGAGCGGCGCGGTCGCCGACGCGGTGGCCGCGTGCGGCGGGACCGTTCACCGCGGTGGTGCCTTCATCACCATCGAGGGCCCGCGCTTCAGCACCCGCGTCGAGAGCCTGGCCTATCGCGCCTGGGGCTGCGACATCATCGGCATGACCGCCAGCCCCGAGGCGTTTCTCGCCCGAGAGGCGGAGATCGATTTCGCCGTAATGGCCCATGTCACCGACTACGATGTGTGGCATGATGAAGAGGAGCCGGTGACCGTTGACATGGTCATCCAGCGCCTGCACGCCAATCTGGCCCTCGCCCAGCAGGCGATCGCGCGTCTTGCGTCGATTGTCCCGGCACTCCCTCATGAGACCGAGGGCGCCATGAAGTTCGCCGTCATGACGGCGTCCGACCGTATTCCGCCCGCGGCCCGAGATCGACTTAGCCTGCTGGTCGGCCGATATCTCAGCTAGACCTATGACAACACCCGCTGCGCAGTCCCGCCCTTCCGCTCCGCTATTCCTTTGGCTCATGGCCGCTTTGTCGCTGGCCATCAGTCTCGTGCTGGTTGCGCTTGTGATAGCGGGCGTGATGGCGGTGCGGGGCGTGGCGGGCGACGCCGCCACTCAGCTCGAGGCCGCCAGCCGGTCCACGATCTCGACCACGGTCCGGGTCAGCCAGACCATCCCAATCCGGGCCGTGGTGCCTGTGAACCAGACCTTCGAGGTTCCCTTCAACCAGCAGCTCCCGATCGACACCGTGGTTCAGATTCAGCGCGAATTGCCCGTCATCGGCCTGATCAACTTCGACCTCCCGATCAAGACAACGATCCCGGTCAATCTGCGCTTCCCGGTCACGATCAGCCAATCCCTGCCCATCAACACCAGCGTGCAAGTCCAGTTCGATGTCCCAGTGACGGTCAGTCTGTCCGAGTCGCCCCTCAGCGCGCAGCTCAATGCCATTGCGGCATTGCTCCGCCGCCTCGCCGGGCGCTGATCCGACTCCTGCCCGAGTTGATCTCCCCCGGCGACGCCGCGGGAGGTCAACTCGGGATGAACGCTCAAATGTATCGCTAACGGCGCGTCTGCGTTGCTCAAATATTCGCGCCCTACAGTGCCTTCATCAACAAACGAAAGCGCCGCAAACACGGCGCGGTTAATCATGTGGAGGCAATCGAAATGACACGCATTATTCGCAGAACCATCAGCCCTGTGCCTGAGATGGTGTCGCTCCGCGACATCATGGACCGGATGTTCCAGAACGCCGTGGTCAGCCCGAACCAGTGGTTGGGGGCAGTCGAGGGCGGGAACCTGGACGCGCCGGCGCTCGATGTGATCGAGAACGAGAACGGCTTTGTGGTCAAGGCGGCGCTTCCGGGCTGGAAGCCTGAGCAGGTCGAGGTCAGCATTGAGAACGGTGTTCTGACCCTCAAGGGCGAGGCCAAGGACGAACAAGTCGCCGACGACGAGAAGAACCGCTACCATCGCAAGGAGATTCGGCACATGTCGTTCCAGCGCATGTTGAGCCTGCCGACCGAAGTGAACGCAGACAAGGCCGACGCCGAGTTTGAGAACGGGATTCTGACCCTGTCCGTGCCCAAGGCGGAAGTGGTCAAGCCCAAGACGATCAAGATCGCGGTCAAGTAAGCGCGCACCCGGTTCTTGGAAACAAACAAGCCCGCCCCGGCGTACGCCGGGGCGGGCTTGTTTTTCCCTGGAAGTCATCCTAAAAATGTGTGGCGAGATCACAATCCCCGCGCGAAGCGCGGGGATTGTGATCTCGCCGAATGATTTTTGGGATCGCTTCTAGCAACCGACCTGAGAGCGCTCCCACAAAATCGGCTTACAATGACGGCCTTCAGCCAAGACGCCTTGCCAAACCGGTTTAACTATGAGCATTTCGACGCCCGAGTGGGTCCATCACGCCACCTTCTATCAAATCTTCCCCGACCGGTTCGCCCAATCGACCTCCGTCGCGAAACCCTCAAGGTTGGAGGCCTGGGATCACAAACCCACCACGCGCGGCTTCAAGGGCGGCGATCTGATGGGCGTGTTGGAAAACCTCGACTATTTGCAGGACCTGGGGATCACCGCCGTCTATTTCACCCCGATCTTCCAGAGCACGGCCAATCACCGTTATCACACCCACGACTACTACCGGGTCGACCCGATCCTGGGCGGCAATACCGCCTTCAAGGCCCTGCTCGACGGCGCCCACGCACGGGGAATGAAGGTCGTCATCGACGGCGTCTTCAATCATGCCAGCCGCGGCTTCTACTACTTCAACCACGCCCTTGAAAACGGGCGCGAGTCGCCCTATCTCGACTGGTTCAATTTCAAGAGCTTCCCCCTGCACGCTTACGAAGAGAAAAAGCCTCTCGGCTATGAGGCCTGGTGGGACATCCCCGACCTGCCCAAGTTCAACACCAACACGCCCGCCGTGCGCGACTACATCTTTGACGTGGCCGAGCACTGGATCCGCATGGGCGCAGATGGGTGGCGCCTGGATGTGCCGGCCGAGATCAACGACGACAGCTTCTGGCAGGAGTTCCGCGCCCGCGTGAAGGCCATCAACCCCGGCGCCTACATCGTGGGCGAGATCTGGCACGAGGCCCAGCGCTGGCTGCGGGGCGACCAGTTTGACGGGGTGATGAACTATCAATTCACCAAGGCTTGTCTCGGATTCTTCGCCGGCAGCAAGATCGATCACGGGCTGGCCAGCGATGTGGGCTATGCGCCCGTGCACACCGTCGACGCGGCCGGCTTCGCCGAGATGATCCTGCGCAACCTGCGGCTCTACGACTGGGGCGTCAACCTCGCCCAATTGAACGTCCTGGACAGCCATGACACGGCGCGTTTCCTGTCCATCGCCCGGGGCGACATCGACGCGCTCAAGCTGGCCACCCTGTTCCAGATGACCTACCCGGGCGCGCCGAGCATCTACTACGGCAACGAGATCGGCATGCTCGGGGCCAAGGACCCGGACAACCGGCGGGCTTTCCCGTGGGATCAGGCCCATTGGAATCTGGATCTGCGCGGCTATTTCAAGCGCGCCGTCGCCCTGCGGGCCCGTTTCCGGGCGCTGCGCGACGGCGAGTTCGCCATCGTCCACGCCCACGGCCAGGTCGTGGCGACCTTGCGCAAGCGCGGAGAAGAGAAGATAATCACGGTCTTGAACGCGGGAGCGACGGCGGCGAACGTCACGCTGACGTTTGCGCCCGCGCATCAGATACGGGATGGGGCCATGTTGATCGGTGAGTTCGGCACGAATGCCGCGCACCCGGTGACGGGCAACCAGTCCAGTCTTCGCATCGGGAAACATGAAGGGCTCGTCTTTCGGGTCGACTAAGAACACATGAACAAGGATTGTTCGTTACCGCATAAACGCGGCGCGGACCGCACGTAGATCGCCGGCAACTCCGGTGATCCGCGTTGGTTTGCGCGCATCCAAGGAGTTGCCATGACCACACTCCCCCGCCCCAGCGCGGACGATGTCCTCGACCTCGTCCGCAAGGCCCTGGACCGAGACGATGTCGGCGGCGCCATTGCCGCGCTCGATTTGCTCAAGGAGCAAGTCGACGTCCACGATGTCTTTGACGAGCTCGACGTCGACGATCAGGCTGCCATGCTGCCCCGGATGGAGCCGGAGGATTCGGCCGAGATCATGGCCAGCCTCGACACCGACGACCAGGCCGAGCTGGCCGAACGGGTCGACGACACCACGCTGGCCCGGGTGTTGGACGAGATGGAGCCCGACGACGCCGCCGACGTGATTGGCGACCTGCCCGACAAGCGCAAGGAGCAGGTGCTGGCGGCGATGGAAGATGCGGATGATATCCGTCCGTTGCTCATCCACCCCGACGAGAGCGCGGGCGGCTTGATGACCAACAGCTTCCTGACCCTGCGCCCGAACATGACGGCCCAGGATGCGATCGAAGCCCTGCGCCAGTGGCACCCCGAGGACGCCCTGCCCTACTACCTGTTTGTCGTCGATCGCGACCGCAAGCTCGTCGGCGTGGTCGCATTGCGCGCGCTGATCACCTCGAGCCCGTCGGCGCCGATTCACACCGTGATGAGTCCAAACGTGGTGAGCGTGCCGGCCGGGACCGATCAGGAAGAGTGCGCCCGGCTGCTCAAACGGCACGGGTTTCTGGCCCTGCCAGTGGTCGATGGCGAGGGCCGGCTCATTGGCGTCATCACCGTCGACGACCTGGTCGACGTGATCGAGGAAGAGGCCACCGAGGATGTCTTCCGCTTGAGCGGTAACCC
>JAGOCU010000298.1 GCA_017998555.1 Thermoflexales bacterium | reverse complement strand
TCGACTGACGCGGCCGCCGTTGCCGGCAGGGTGAAGGCGCGGGGCAGGGCCCGCCCGTTGCGGTAGATGGCGGTCCGGCCGTCGTCGTAGACCTGCGCAAAGCCCGGCGACGCCAGCACGTCCGCGCTCTGGGCGACGACGTAGCGCACCCCGAGCAGGTCGATCAACGGCGAAGAAAAGCTGGCCGCATCCCGGATCGGGGCGATCCGGTTGTAGGGCAGTTCGCCCTGCGGCTCAATCGCCTGCATGTAGTCGACATACTGTTTGGGGATGATCGAATCGTAGCCCCGGATGTCCTGCAGATTGAACCACCAGGCCAGGTTTGCGTTCAGCGGTTTGCCGTCGCGCGGCTCGAAGGCGGTCAGCCGCCACAGCTCCGTGTCCTGCTTGAGGAACTGAATGGCGGCCGGCACGTGCTTTGTCAGGGTGGGATCCACCGCCGGATTGAAACCCGTCCAGGCAAGGGCGCAGTCGGCCACGACGACGGCGATGGCCGCCGCCGCCCACCACCGCCGGCGCAACCCGCCCGCCAGCCCGCTCAGGATCACGCCACCGGTGATGACGAAGACACCCAGGCCGAGGACATTGATCCCTTCCAGGCTGAGAAACAGGGCTGGGGTGAATCCCTGGCGGTCCAGCTCAAGCCGGGCGAGCACGGTTGCCAGCGCGCCCTGGATCGCCGGAAACGCGAGCCGGGCTGCCGCGACGAGGCCAATCAGGCCGGCCCCACTCACCGCCATCAACCGGCCGATCCGCTGCAGGCGCGGGCTGGGCGCCGACCGGATCAAGCTGTCCAGCCCGGCCCCGGCCAGGAGCGCCAGGGCCACCGTCAGCGGGAAGATCCAGCGAAAAGGCGAGTGGAGCTGATTGATTCCGGGCAGTCCGTAGTACAACAGCGCGTAGAGCGGCGTGCCGAAAATGAACCCCACGCATAGAAATGCGAGGATGACCAGAAACCAACGGGGAAAGCCGGGCGGCAGATCGCCCGGCCCCAGCGCCAACCGTCGATTGCGCAGGGAAAGGTGAACGCCGCGGGCCGCGGCCAAGGCCGCAAGCATCAGGCTGAGGATACCGACATAGGCGCCGCCCTCGACCGAATTCTTCCAGCGCCCGTCCTGCCACCAGGTGTGCCCGCTCGGGGTTGGGACCGGCAGTATTTTGAACTGGAACAGGTCGAAGTAGCTGTGCTGGGCTTCGCTCCCGAAGGCCTGAGGCATCAACCAGCGCAGCCAGCCCAGGCTCTTTGGAAAACCGTAGCTCAGCACCTGGGAGAAGTCCGAGCGCCCGGCCCGGAAGCTCTGCGTGACCAGCTCGAACAACGGTATGAGTTGTATTGCCCCCAGCCCGGCCCCAAGCAGCGACATCGTTGCAAGCCAGAGCGCGGGTCGGGCGGCCTCGCTCCGCCACGTCGCCGCGAGGCGCCAGCCGCGCGCGCCCACCCGGCTCAGGATGCGCCACGCGCAGAATGCGGCGGCGACCAGCCCGGTGTAGAGGGTGATCTCCACATGGCCGGCCAGGATCTGGAAGCACACCGCCAGCGCCCCAATCACCGCCCACGGCGCCGACGCGGGCCGTCCTCGGATCGGAGCCTGGCGGATGATGTTCTCGGCCATGGCCAGAATCAGGGGCATCCACGCCGCCGCGCCCAGGACCATCTGAAAAACAACCGACGCCACCAGAAAGCCGCTGAGCTGATAGATCACACCCGCGAGAACCGCGCCGGCCCGGCCCACCCGCAGCACCCGGGCGAGCACGAACATAAAGACACCGGCCAGGCCCAGGTTGAACACGGTGTACCAGCCGTAGGCTTGCTCAAGCGGCAGAAGATAGTAGATCAGGCTGGGCGGATACAGCGCCGAACTCTGCCCGGCGGCGAGAAAAGGCACGCCCGCGAACAGGTAGGGATTCCACAACGGCAATTCGCGATGCTGGATCGACTCGAGGATGAACTGCTTCCACACGTAGTTCTCGAGGACCAGATCAGACAGCAGGTGATTCTGCGGCGCGCCCACCCCGAGCGCGGCTGCGCCGGTTCGAAACGGTTCATACTGAAAAACGTTGTCTACGGGCAGGAGCGTGAGCCCGCCAAGCGTGACCGGCCAGAACAGCAGCAACGGGGCGAGCATCAGCGCCAGCACGCAGAGCGGGGTGGCATAGCGCCGGAGGAGGGTCAACATGGCGTGCCCCAGGGTCAGTAGAAGGTCTCGATCGGCCACCCGTTTTTCCGGGCGAGAGCCTTGAGTTTGGCGTCCGGGTTTACCGCAACGGGCCGGCCGACCGCTTCAATGAGGGGCAGGTCCGAGGCCGAGTCGGTATAGAAGGCGCAGTCATCGAGCGCGCAGCCGTGGCGCTCAGCGATGCGGCGGCCCCAGATCAGTTTCCCTTCTCCGTAGCAGGCCTCGCCCACCAGGCCGCCGGTCAGTGCGCCGTCTTCGATCGCCAACTCGGTGCACCCATACTCCAGACCGAGGTGTTCGGCAACCGGACGCACGGCGAACTGGGTCGAAGCCGAAAGCAGCACGACGCTCTCCCCCTGTTGTTGATGCGCGCGCGCGCGCGCTACCGCCCGGACCGCAATATGGGCCTTAAGCTCGTCTTCAAACCAGCGGTCGCACAGTGCTTTGAGGCTGGCCGCGTTGCCGCCCCGGATCGCGCTGCTCATCCGCGCCATCGCCCTCGGAAAGTCCATCCGATTCAGGGTGTACTCGGCGCTGGTGATGAAAACCCTGATCATCTCGCCCAGGCTGACCGCCCGATTCTTCCACAGGTATTTGACAAACAGGATGCCGCTGCTCGCGTCGAGCAGGGTCTTGTCCATGTCGAAAAATGCTACACCCATGATTCAGTCTGCCAGCAGGTCGGTGGTGATCCGCCCGTGATGCGGAAAGGCCGGGTAGGCCCGGGTAAAGCTCTCCACCGTTTGGCGGCGGAAGAAGACGCGCTGAAAGAGGCTTTGGTTCTGCTGCGGCATCTGCTGGCTGGCATGGCAGGCCGAGGCCTCGCGCTTGATCTCGGCGACAGCGCGAATGTCAATTCGGGTCGTGACCGGGAGATCCCACGAGGCAATCTGGACCAGGTCGATGTCCTTGTTCCGCCCGAATCCGCTGGGATTCTGGCCGGTCAGGCGCAGGAATCGCACCCCCCACTTGATGAACGTCTTGGGCAGGGTGGCGTAATACAGGCGGGGGGCCTTGAGATCCCCCGGATGTCCGGGTCCCGTCGCGGTTGCCTCGCTGACGACGGCCTCGCCGCGCGGGCCGGGCCGGATCGTTATCCCCCACAACATTTCGTACATCCGCAGAGTCGCCCGGTGGCAGGCGATGTGATCCGGGTGGCCATAGCCGCCATACTGATCGTGGGTGATGATCACATTCGGCCGCAGCCGCAGCACAACCCCGGCCAGGCGCTGCGCCGCTTCGTCGACATTCGCCTGAGCGAAGCTGTCGGCGTGTTCATTGTGTTTTGAGCCTTGCATGCCCGAGTCGCGATAACCAAAATACTCGTAGGACTTGAGGCCCAGCGCTTTCGAGGCGCAGGCCAGCTCGCCGTCACGCAACTCGGCCACGTCGGTGAATCCCTCCATTCGATGGTCGTCGACGGTTCCGGATTCGCCGCGGGTGGCGCACAAATAGTGCGCATCGACGCCGGCGCGCGCGTACTTGGCCAGCGTCCCACCGATGCCAAAGGATTCGTCGTCGGGGTGGGCCAGAAAGGCGAGCAGGACTGTCATCGTGTTTTGACTCCATCTTCGCCGGCGCCGCATACCAGCACGCAGACGCGTTCCCCGGGTCTGATCTTGACGTTGCCGCACAGCAACCCCGCGGCGGC
>JAGOCU010000297.1 GCA_017998555.1 Thermoflexales bacterium | reverse complement strand
ATCACCTACGGCGCCGGGCAATATGGCGCGGAGTACAACTTTGGCGAGTTGCCTCCGGCTTCGCTGGGCGGACAGGTGTATCTGGACATCAACAACGACGGCGTGCGCCAGAACAACGAGCCCGGTCTGCCCGTCGTCGACCTCGGGCTGACCGGATTCGACGATCTGGGCGGCGCGGTCCTGCGCGCGGCGCAGACCGATGGTGGTGGCTACTATGCGTTCACCGGCCTGCGGCCGGGCGTCTACACCCTCACCGAAATTCAACCCGGCGGCTACACCGACGGCCAGGACTCGCTCGGCACGCTGGGCGGCGGGATCGTGCCGTCCGACACGTTCACCGGAATCGTGCTGAGCGCGGGCGGCTATGGTTCAGGCTACAACTACGGCGAGACCCAGACCGGGCTGGGCGGGTTTGTCTATGTCGACGGTGATGGCGATGGCGCGCGCGGACAATATGAGCCGTTGCTTGCGGCGGTGACCTTGATTTTGACCGGCACGCCGACCGGCGGAGATCCGATCACCCGCACGGCGCAGACCGACGGTTACGGTTTCTACAGCTTTGGCGACCTGGCTGCCGGCGCCTATCGCATCCGCGAGATCGCGCCGCCAAACTACCTGGATGGTCTTGATGCTGCCGGAACCCTGGGCGGATTCGCGGGCCCGCTTGGTCAGGACTACATCGATGTCGCCTACGCCGGGGGCGTGTTCGGGACCAATTACAACTTCGGCGAATTCCCGCCCAACACGCTGCGGGGCTTCGTGTTCTTTGACATCATCGACAACGGGAAGTATGAGCTGCCGTATTGTTACGATGCGCCGTTCTGCCTGGGCGCCAACTACAGCCCGGAGATGGGCATCCCGGACGGGATCAAGATCGTGCTGACCGGCCGCAACGACTTGAGCGAGACCATCTGGGTGACTGACACAACCGACACGGCCGGCGCCTTCAGGTTCCCCATCCTGCGCCCGGGTGTCTATACCCTGACCGAGATCCAGCGAGACGTCGATGTGGACGGATTGGATTCGGCGATTGGGGCGCCCGAGGCCATCGTCGGCAACGATCAGGTGCGGGCGATTTCGCTCACGATTGGCCAGACCAAGGGCGCCGTCTTTGGCGAAAAGCCCAGCATCGTCGGTTACGTGTATCGGGATGACAACGACGACGGCCTCTATCAACCGAACCTTCCCACGTTCTGCAACTCACCCGAACTGGGCATCAGCGGCGTCGGACTGCAGCTCACGGGCGTCGATGTCTACAACCGGAACATCAGCTTGAGCGCCAACTCGTTCACGCCGGTGTTTCCGGTAATCAATCGGTGCTTTGACGGCATCTATTACTGGGGCGGCCTGGTGACCGGCACCTACGCCATTCGCGAGTTCCAACCGGATGGTTACCTCGATGGCCGCGAGACGGTGGGCACAGGCGGCGGGCTGACCACGACCAACGACATCATCTCGCGCATCGTCTTCACCCCCGGCGTGGTCATCACCGGCTACAACTTCGGCGAGCAGCGCAACATCATCGCCGGCTTTGTCTACCTCGACGGAAATGGCAACGGGATGATGGACAGCTCGGAAGGCGGCCTTGACACCCCCGCCTCGCTGATACTGAGCGGCCTCAACAATCTCGGCCAGTCCGTGCTGATGACGGTGACCACCACGGGACCGTATCAATTCACCGGGCTGCGGCCGGGCACATACACCCTCACCGAAATTCAGCCGGCCGGCTATGCCGACGGCCAGGAACAGCTCGGCATCGGCGCGGGCGGCGCGCTGGGGGCCAATGATCAATTTGTCAATCTGGTCCTGGCGCCCGGCGCCTATGCCACCGGTTACAACTTTGGCGAGCTGATCAACGCCAGCGTGGGCGGCCGGGTTGCGTATGTCTGGTACGCCATCCAGGGCGCCTCGCAAGGGGTTGGGATTGTCAGTGAGACCATCCGCCTGAACGGAGCGCCGCTCGCCGGCGGCAGCGTCGTCCTCACCACCAGCACCGACGCCAGCGGTTATTACCGCTTCCTCGGCCTGGCGCCTGGGACCTACACCGTCACCCACGTCTCGTTCCCCCTGGGCTATCGCGACTTCGGCGTTTCGGTCTGCGATTCTCAGGCGACCGCCCAGGGTCGTTCGATCGCCGGCATTCCGCTGCAGTACGGAACAAACGCCTCCTACTGCGACTTCAAACTCGGCCCGGTTCTGACCGGCCTCGTCTTTGCCGATGACAGCGCCAACGCTGCGAGAGATCCAGGCGAATACGGCCTGTATGGCGTGGGGGTGAGTCTGTATGGGGTCGGGCCCAACAATCTGCCGACCACGCGCAGCGTCAGCACCGACTACAACGGTTTCTTCGCCTTTGGCGGACTGCTGACCGGAACATATCGGCTGGTGGAAGACCAACCCGCCAACTACTATGACGGCGCCGACGTGGCGGGCAGCCTGGGCGGGTTGACCGGCACGGCGGCGCTCGCCGCCCAGCCGGCCTGGTCAACGCCGATCACCAACGACATCATCGCCGGGATCGTCTACACCCCGAACGCGCTCGGTCAAGACTATCTGTTCGCCGAGCTTCGGCCGGCCCAGTTGCGCGGGAACATCTACTATGACAAGGACGACAGCGCGACATTCACCCCGCCCCTGGCAGGCCTGGACGAAGTGATCTACCCGGCGCGCATGACGCTGGATGGCATCGATGACCTGGGCGCGGGCGTGTTCATGACGAATGTCAATGACTATGGCAGTTTCACCTTCACCGGCCTGCGCCCGGGCGCCTACACCCTGACCGAGACGCAGCCTCCCCTCTACACGGACTGGGTCGACAACGTCGGCAGCAAAGGCGGCGTGCTGAGCAACGACCAGATCCGCTTCATCAATCTGACCTGGGGTAATGACGCAAACGGCTACAACTTCGGCGAGCGCAAATACGGCATCGTCGGCACCGTCTTCGCGGATCGCAATAACAACGGGGCCTTCAACCCGCTGCCGAATGGTCCCGACTCCGGAATCGAGGGCGCCATCGTATGGCTGACGGGCACAACTTCGCTCGGAAACCCGGTGTTGATGACATACACAACCGATATCGCCGGCAATTTCTCCTTCCCCGATCTGCAACCGGGCGTGTATGTTCTGAGCGAGACTCAGCCGGCCGGCTACGCGGATGGCATCGATGCGCTGGGGTCGCTGGGCGGGCTGCTGTCCAACGACCGCGTCACCGGCATCGTCATTGGGGATCATTCGTTCGGCATGGGCTACACCTTTGGCGAACTCCCGCCCAGCACCTTGTCGGGCTACGTCTACGTCGACGCCAGCAATGACGGCTATCGCGGCGGATTCGGCGAGCCCGGGATCGGCGGCGTCACGATCACCCTGCAGGGTCAGAATACGCTGGGCGATCCGGTTCTGATGGTCACCCGGACAAATGCGCTCGGCTACTACCTCTTCCGCGGGATTCCCAACGGCAGCTACTCGCTGCTCGAGACCCAACCCAACTTTGTTGATGGCATCGACCGGGCCGGCACCGGCGCGGGCGGGGTCGCCCTGGATGACCTCATCGTCGGCATCGGCTTCAACATGATCGCCGACGCCCGGGATTACAACTTTGGCGAGCGGCCCTCGGCCCTGTCCGGCCACGTGTTCTGGGACGAGAACGGGAATGGGACCCGCGAGCTCACCGAGACCGGGCTGAGCCCGGCCACGCTCCTGTTGCGCGGGACCGACTTCAACGGCCAGCCCGTCAACAAGACGACCAAGACCACCTTCGAGGGCTACTATGCCTTCGAGGCCCTGCCCGGGACCTACTGGATACAAGAAGTTCAACCGTTTGGCTATCTCAA
>JAGOCU010000296.1 GCA_017998555.1 Thermoflexales bacterium | reverse complement strand
ATCATGCGCGGGCTGTCTTTTCTGGGCCAGCAGGAATTCTTTCTGGTTCTCATCCCGATTGTCTTTACGCTGGTCAGTCCCCGGGCCGGCACGCGCCTGGCGTTTGTCCTGCTGATTGGCTACGCCGTGAATTCCACGGCCAAAGTGGCCTTTCACCTGCCTCGCCCCTATTGGGTGGATACCCGCGTGGCAGCCCTGGCGACCGAGGTCAACTATGGCCTGCCTTCGGCTCACGCCCAGACCATCGCCGTGTGGCTGACGGTGGGCAGCCTGATCCGCCGGCCCTGGGCCTGGGTGGCGTTGATCACGATCGCGATACTGGTCGGCGTATCGCGAATCTACCTCGGGGTGCACTTCGCCGGTGACGTGCTTGCCGGCTGGGCGCTGGGCATCGGCCTGCTGGTGGCGCTGGCCTGGCTGGAGGCGCCCGTCTCGGCCTGGATTGGGCGGCGGACATTCGGCCAGCGGCTTGGGCTATCGGCCGCCGCGGCCGCCGCCGTGGTCGCCGCCGGGGCGGTCACCCTGGCGGCCGTCGCGGGATCGCCTGACCCCGCCGCCTGGGCGCGCTTCAGCGCCGAGGCGCGTTCCCTGGGCGATTTCGTGTCGGCCTCAGGCGCCCTCTTCGGTCTGTGCGCCGGCCTGGCGCTGACGGCCCGGGCGGGGATCGTCCTCGAGGGCGCCTCGCGCCGCCTGCGCCTGATCCGCTTCGGGCTTGCGCTCGCGGGCGCGCTGGTATTCTGGATCGGGTTGAAGGCGGTGTTTCCGACGGAGCCGGAGGCGCTTGGCCAAGTGCTGCGTTGGGTGCGTTATGCGCTCACCACGCTGTGGCTGGCCTATGGCGCGATGTGGTTGGGTGATCGACTGGTTGGCGCGGTCTGACGACTTCGCCGGTGGGGGGATAAGTGCAGGCATATGAAATCGGCGCGTTGCTCGAACAGCGCGGTCAGAGCGGGCGGCTCTATCTCGAGTTCCTGCGGCATCCGACGATGAGCCTTGGGGTGTACTCGCTCAAGGCCGGCGGGGTGGATCCGCAGCAGCCGCATCGTGAGGACGAGGTCTACTACATCCTCTCGGGCCGCGGGCAGATCAGAGTGGGCGATGAGGATCGCCCGGTCCAGACTGGCAGCATTGTGTTTGTTGCGGAGGGCGTGCCGCATCGGTTTCATACAATCACCGAGGATATGGACGTCCTCGTCTTCTTCGCGCCCGCGGAGGCATAAGCGCTTTGTCTTCGACAGCGAAACACCCCGCCCCGGCGTACGCCGGGGCGAGCTGTGTCGCTTCAGAAATCATCCTCTAGCGCGCCCGCGCCAGTAACCGCGGCCCGATGACGGCCGCCACGGTCATCAGCGCGCACAGACCGACCAGCACCGCGACGAGGATGCCGCCGCCCAGGGTCCAGCGCCCGCCCCAGCGGCGCCCCACAAACGGTCGAAAACGAGCCGGTCGAACGAAGCGTATGCGTCTGCGAAACATGTTGTTCATTCCTCCAAAAGCAATGGCTTGATTCTGGGGCGACATTGTAATGAGGGTGTGACGCTTTCGAAAAGTCCCGGACACGACGGGCCCCGCCCTGGCTTCGCCGGGGCGGGGCCCGTCGTGTCCGGGACTTCCATCTTCACGAACTCGCGCTGCTGTAACTCCGAATTGCGTAGCGCCACAGCGCGGCGCTTGCGGCAAACAGGCCGAGGCCGAAACCGAGCGAACCCAGCACGAGTCCCGCATCCAGCCGTCCCAGCACGGCCTGGGCAGGGACCGTTGTCATGAAGGCGATCGGCGCGACAAAGGTCAGGGCGATCCGCAGCCCGCCCCGAAACGCCGTCACCGGGAAGCGGGCGGTGTCGTAGACCGCCCGGAAGGCTTCAGTGAAGTTGTCGACTTTGACGAACCAGAACGCCGTCGTCGCCATCGCAAGCTGGATCGAATAAATGATGAGGCAGGCCATCCCAAAAGTCAGCCCGAACCCAAGCAGGTCGGCCGGGCTGGGGCGATAACCGATGCGGCCGATGGCGGTGATGATGACGATTGCCCCCACCGCCATGTCGGCAAGCCCGTTCAGGCGCGCATAACGCAGCGTGGACAGGAACTGGCTGTTGATGGGCTTGAGCAGGGTGAAGTCGAAGGCGCCATTTCGGATGCTCTCGACCAGGCGCTTGATGTTGGGCAGCACAATGCACTCCAGCAGCCCGTCAAAGATCGTGAAGAGCCCAACGATGATGAGGGCTTCGTCCAGAGTCCATCCGCCCAGCCGATTCGACTGTGAAAAGAACAACAGGATGCTGGCGACGCTCACCCCGGCATACAGCACGCCCAGGAAGCCCTGGGCGAGGAAATTCGCCCGGTACTCGAGCTCGACCAGCAGGCTCGACTTGATGAACAGGCCCATCAGCCGCAGGTAGCGCATGTTGGATCAGGCCCCCACCGCGGAATAGCTCCGGATCGCCAGCCGCCACACGACCGCCACGGCAAGCACGAAGACAGTCACCCACGCCCACTGGATCGCCAGCCCGCTCAGGATCTGCTCCGGGCTGAGCTTGTTCAGCGCAATCTCGAGCGGGAAGGAGAGCATGTAGCGGAACGGCAGCGCGGTCAGGGCGGCCTGGAACTCGGCCGGAAAAAGCTGCATCGGGGCGGCCGTCCCCGACAGCACGATCCGCAGGCCATAGAAGCCCATGATGAAGGCCGAGGTCTGGGTGGTCCAGAACGCCGTTAGCCCGATCAGGTAATCGACAAAAAAGGCCACCGCCCACGCCCCGAGCAGCGCCACGGCCAATGCTGCCAGCGCGCCGAGGCTGAGATCGATCTTCGCCCCGGGGGTGAGGGCGATGACGAAGGCGGCGATGGGAATCGTGACTGCCAGGCGAATGATCTTCTCCACCCAGTTGGCGGCGATGTGATTGTGAATGGGGTTGATCGGGCGCAGAAGCTGGGGCGAGAGCGTTCCCTCGCGAATCTGGGTATCGAGTTCCCAGGATGCCCACACCGCGGTCATGTTGCGCACGACCAGGCCGAGCATGTAGTACAGGGTGAAATCGACCGCTGAGAATCCGCCGACAGTCGCCTGGTCGGCGGCGATGCCCAGCCAGACCATCAGCATCACGACCATCATCAGGCTGCCCGTCATCCACAGCAGGATCTGGGCCCGATATTCGAGCATGTTCGACCAGGAAGCCTTGCCAAAGGCGACGTATTTTCGGGCGAGGCTGATCATGGCGCCTTCTCGCTGGGGATCAGGCCGCCGGCAAAGACATCCCGGATGATGTCCTCGACCGGCGGATCCTCAAAGGTGACATCGTCGACCTCGATCTCGCTCAGGATGCGGGCCGCGGTCTCGGTCGCCCGGGCGCGCGGGATGCGCAACACGGCATTGAGACCCTCACTGGACTGCACCTCGCCAAAGCCGGCCAGTCGCCCCGCCGGCAGCGGATGGGGGAGTTGGAGTTTGATGATCTTGTAGGGCGCCATGCGCTCGATCAGGGCCTTGAAGTCGCCGTCGTAGAGCAGGCGGCCCTTGTCGATGACGATCAGACGGTTGCACAAGGCCGTTACGTCGGCCATGTAGTGGCTGGTCAGGATAACGGTCGCGCCGTAGCGCGCGTTGTATTCGGCCACGAAGTCGCGGATCCGGACCTGCATGGTGACGTCCAGGCCGATGGTGGGCTCATCCAGAAAGAGCACTTGCGGCCGGTGGAGCAGGGCGGCGGCCAGCTCGCATTTCATCCGCTCGCCGAGCGAGAGCTTGCGCACCTGTTTGCGCAGCAGCGGCCCGAGCTCGAGCAGTTGATCGAGCTCCTTGAGGGTGACCTCGAAGTCGCCCTTTGAGATCTCATAGAT
>JAGOCU010000295.1 GCA_017998555.1 Thermoflexales bacterium | reverse complement strand
TGCGGCTGGCGCTGCCGCTCCCGCGCCGGGCAAGCGCCGAGAGCTCGGCCTCCGGTTTGGGCAAGCGCAAGGCGGCGCAGGCCGCGACGGTCAGCGCGGCGAAGGCCGAGGCGCTCGAGGCGATCCCAGCCCCCATCGGGAAGTTGTTGCTGGAGATGACTTGCGCGCGCGGCCGATTCGCTTGCAGCAGATCGAGATGCGCGCTCACCCGCCGGGCGGCCTCGGCCGACGCCGGCTGCTCGTCGATGATGACCTCGTCCTGCGTGAGCGCCGGGTCAAAGACCACCCGGGTCGCCGTGAAAAGGTCGGCCAGGTTGAACGAGATCGAGGGGTTGGACGGCAGGCGCAGGGCGTTGTCGCGGTTGCCCCAGTATTTGATCAGGGCGATGTTTGAGCAGGCGCGGGCGGTGGCTTTCATCGGGCCGATTGTGCCACGGGTGTTTTGTTGGGAGCGATATCCCCCGGCTGCGCCGGGGGATATCGCTCCCAACGTGTTTCCGGTTAGGCGCCGATCCAATCCTCGATCTTCAGTCCATGAAAAAGGGCATAGTCCGCGCCATTGCGCGTGACCAACACAAGCTCATTCGTCGCCGCAATTGCGGCAATTTGCCCATCCACAAAAGGCGGTGTGCTGCCACGCGCCCCAAGTCGGGCGCGCTCCGCGGCGTGCCAGGCGGCCGCGCGCGCGTCGTAGGCGACGATGGGTATCGACAGTTCAACCACCTCGTTGAGGTATCGCTCGATCGCAGAGCGTCGCGCAGAGATCGGCAAACGTAGGCATCCAAACCACAACTCATGCCAGGCTACGGAGGCAATTGCCAACTCCTCCGCGTGGCGGCGCAAACGGGTAAGCACCAGTTTGTTTGGCGCGGGCCGCAGCGGTTCAGAAACGATGTTCGTGTCGAGCAGGTATTTCACACATCCACCTCGCGCCCAGGTGAGGCGTCCCGCACAGCCTCGAATACGTCGGGACCGATGTCTAGTGCGGCCAGGTCAACGTGCTGCAGATACCTGGTATAGGCGTTCCAAAACCCAGACTTCCCTGAAGTGAGCCGGTCATAGTCCTCAACCGAAAGTAGCACAGCGACCGGCTTACCGCGCCGGGTAATTCGGATCACGGATTCACGGCGGAGTGTCTTTAGCAACGCGGCAAGATTGTCGCGCGTTTGGGCGATCGAGAAGGTCTTGTCCATGCGGCCCCCGTAGATGGCTATCTTAATAGCCATCTTATCATGCCGAGATCGATACCCCCCGCCCCGGCGTACGGCGAAGTGGGGCGTATTGATCTCGGTGTTAACAGCGTTATCCCGCGCGTTTCAGGCCGTCAAAGTCGCAATCCAAGCGCAGTCAAAGCCCGGCCGTAACCGGGTGGGCTTGTTTCGACGAGCGGACTTGATAGACTCTGGATGCGTGAGCGAGAGTTCGCCAGTCGGCCAGGAGATATCCAGTCATCTGGCCAGGTACCCAGACACGATTGTCCGCTACGCTGTTATGCGCTACATGACAAAACCCACGACCACCCTCGATGCGCTGCCCGCGCGCGCAAAGACCCTGATCGCCGGCGTGACCGGACAGGGCGCGGCCCTGGTCAAGGCCCGCGCCATCGGTCTGCGCGAGGGCCGGCCCATCGAAGTCATCGCCCGGAGCGGGAGGCTGATCCTGGCTCTGGTCGGAAATTCCCGGATCGCCCTCACCCTTGACCTGGCCCGGCATATTCAGGTTCGGGCGCTGTGAGCGACGCGGGTTGCCACACCGACGCGGCGCCGGATCTTCCGGCCAGCCGGACAGCCGGCAAGGCGCGGCTAAGCGTCGCCATCGCCGGCAATCCCAATACGGGCAAGACCACCCTGCTCAACCACCTGGTCGGCGCCAACTTCAGCGTCGGCAATTGGCCGGGAGTGACCGTCGAGAGGAAACAGGGCTCGGTTGTCTTCAATGACGTCGTCGTCGACTTTGTCGATCTTCCCGGCATTTACACGCTGGAGCCGGTATCCGACGACGAGCGCATCGCCGTCGAGTTTCTCAAGACCGAAAGCCCCGACGTCATCCTGAACGTGATCGAGACGCCCAATATCGAGCGCAATCTCGTGCTGACCATGGAACTGGCCGAGATGGGCATCCCCATGGTGATGGCCCTGAACATGGCTGATGAAGCGGTCCGCGCGGGGTTATCGGTGAACTGCGCAACGGTCGAGCGCCTGACCGGTATCCGGGCGATGCCCACCGTCGGGAGGACCGGCCAGGGCGCGAAAGCCCTGTTGCCGGCGCTCATCGACGCCCAGGCCCAGCGGCGCTTTCCGCGCAACCTGCCGTATGGCGACACGCTCGAGCAGCACCTGCGGGCGTGGGACGGCATCGCCACCTCCAAGCACGATGCGCTGAAACGCCTCGGCGCCAATGCAGACGCGGTCCGCGCCATCGAAGCGGCAAGCGGACAAGACTTCGCGCAGGTGATCCGCGACGGGCGGGCGGGCGCGGCCGAGGGGCTGTATCGGGCGGTCGCCCGCCGCCAGCCAAGGAAAGGGCGCGAACTAACGGCCGCCCTGGATTCAGTCTTCCTCCACCCGATCCTCGGCCTCGGCGCGTATCTGGTGATCATGTATCTGTTCTTCAAGATCGCCTTTGACGTCTCAGCGCCGATCATGGCCTGGCTCGACGGCTTCATCAATGGCTTTGTCGGTCCGCTCGCCAGCCAGTTCCTGCTCGCCATTCAAGCCCCCAGCCTGGTGGCCGAGTTCGTGGGCGAGGCCGTCATCGGCGGGGTCGGCTTTGTGGTGACCTTCCTGCCGCTCATCGTGATCATGTTCTTCCTGCTGACGCTGATGGGGATGACCGGCTACATGGCCCGCCTGCCGTTTCTGCTCGACCGCTTCATGCGCCGCTTCGGGCTGAACGGCAAGGCCGTGATCCCACTCCTGCTCGGGCTGGGCTGCAATGTGCCGGCGATCATGGCGACCCGCACCATGGAGAGCCGGCGCGACAAGCTGCTGGTGACGATGATGATCCCCTTCATCTCGTGCCCGGCCCGGCTGGTGATCTTCTCCTTCTTTGCGGCCTTGTTCTTCCCCAACCCGGCCCTGGTCATCATGGGCCTCTACATCGGCGGCATCGTCGTGGCGGTGTTGACCTCGATGCTGCTCAAGAACACGCTTTACCGGCGCGAGGCGACCTCGATGTTGATCGAGCTTCCGCCGTATCGCATGCCCCGGATGCGCACCATTGGGGTGATTGTGTGGAGCCATGCCCGCGAGTTTCTGCGCCGGGCGGGCACAACGATCTTTGCCGTGTCAATCATCGTCTGGATGATGGTTCATATCCCGTTCGGGGCAACCCCGGAGGAAAGCGTCGTCGCCCGGGTGGGCAAAGCCATGACGCCGATCTTCGCCCCGCTGGGGATCGACGACTGGCGGGTGACGACTTCGCTCATCCCGGCCTTTCTGGCCCGCGAAACGGCCCTCAGCTTCATGGCCACCGTCTACTCGGTCGAGGACGTGCGGCCGATTGCGACCTTCAACGCCGGCGGGGCGCTGGCTGAACAGGGCACCGGCCTGGTCAAAGCGGTCGGCCAGAGCGCGGCCTCGCTGGTCACGCTCGGGATCAGCACGCTGCAGACCGAGGACACGGGCCAGAGCGCGCTGCGCGAAGCGATCGCGCGCAGCATGACCCCGGCCGCCGCGCTCTCGTTCATGATCCTGATGCTGCTCTACAACTCCTGTCTGGCGGTCGCGAGTGTGATGGCGAAGGAGATCGGGCGCAAGGAGTCGCTGGCCTTCCTGGCCTATAGCTTCGCCCTCGGCTGGGGGGTGGCGTTTGTCGTGTATCGGATTGGGTTGTTGGCGTCGCCGATCGGCTAG
>JAGOCU010000294.1 GCA_017998555.1 Thermoflexales bacterium | reverse complement strand
TGAGCGGGCGGGCGTACGCCGTCTTCGAGGGCGCGTTCGCGACGCCCCAGGTTGGTCAGCTCGCGACGAGCCTGATCCCGCACGCGCTGGAGAGCCTGGCCGGCCAGGCCCGGATGAACCTGCACACCCGGGTACTCTACGGCCGGGATGATCATCACAAGGCCGAGGCGGTTTTCAAGGCGCTTGGCCGGGCGCTGGACGCCGCCACCCGAATCGATCCGCGCCGGACCGGCGTGCCATCCACCAAAGGCACCCTGGGATGATCGCCGTCATTGACTACGGCGCGGGGAACCTGCGCAATGTGTGCAAGGCCCTGGACCGGGTCGGCGCCAACCTGACGCTGACCGCCGACCCGCGCGAGATTGAGCGGGCGGACAAGGTGGTGTTGCCCGGGGTCGGCGCGTTCGCGGACTGCATGATGGGCCTGCAACAACGCGACCTGATCGAACCCTGTCTCGAGGCCGCCCATTCCGGCCGCCCCTTTCTCGGCATCTGCGTTGGGATGCAGTTGCTCTTCGACGTCGGCGAGGAGATGGGCGAATGGCCCGGACTGGGGCTCATCCCCGGCCGGGTCGGGCGTTTTGATTTCAGCGAGATCGAGGGTGGAACGCGCTTGCCAATTCCGCATATCGGTTGGAATCACGTCGTGTTGGATCAGCCAGAGCACCCCCTTGTCGCGGGTGTGTCGGCGACCGGCTACGCCTACTTTGTGCATTCGTATCATGCGCGGGGTCTGCCAACCGCAAACGTCGTCGCCAGCACCGACTACGGTTATCCATTTCCGGCCGTCGTGGCCCGGAACAACGTGTTCGGCATCCAGTTTCATCCGGAGAAGAGCCAGGCCGTCGGCCTGCAGATGCTCCGCAACTTCGTAACGCTATGACCTTCACCTTGTATCCCGCCATTGACCTGCGCGCAGGCAAGGTTGTTCGCCTGCGCCAGGGAGACCCGGCGCGCCAGACCGCCTATGGCGACGACCCGGCCGCTGTGGCGGCGCGCTGGACGGCCGCCGGTTCGAACTGGATACACGTGGTCAATCTTGACGGCGCGCTGGGCGACGCGGCGGCAGCCGCCGTCAATCGAGCGGCCCTCGGCGCGATTGCCCGCTCGACCTCCGCCCGCCTGCAGGTCGGAGGCGGATTGCGCAGCCTGGATGACTTGCAGGCCGCTTTTGACGCGGGCGCGACGCGGGCGATCATCGGGACCGCGGCGGCCGAGCATCCCGAGTTGATCGCAGCCGCATTGGCCCGTTTTGGCGCCGAACGAATCGTGGTCGGGCTGGATTCGCGCAATGGCCTGATCGTCACCCGCGGCTGGCAAACCGCCACGGAGATCACCGCGGGGGACCTTGGATGCCAGATGCGCGACTTGGGCGTTGTCCATGCGCTCTACACCGAGATTGGGCGGGACGGGATGCTGAGCGGACCGGCCGCAGAAATGACAGCGGCCGTTGCCCAATGGACCGGTCTGAGCGTTATGGCTTCGGGCGGGCTGCGCCACCTCGATGATGTGCGTGAGCTGCTGCTGTATGCGCCGCGCGGCGTTTCCGGTGTCGTGGTCGGCCGTGCGCTGTATGAAGGCACGCTCGATCTGGGCGAAGCGCTGCGCCTGACCGCGGGGAGCGCCTGAGCATGCTGGCGAAGCGGATCATCCCATGTTTCGACGTCGCCAACGGCCGGGTGGTCAAGGGCGTGAAGTTCGTCGATCTGCGCGACGCGGGCGACCCCGTCGAACAAGCCGCGATCTACGATGCCGAGGGCGCAGACGAGCTGGTCTTTCTGGACATCCTGGCCTCGCACGAGTCGCGCGGGACGACGGTTGAGATGGCCCGGCGCGTGGCGGACGCGGTTTTCATCCCCTTCACCATCGGTGGCGGCGTGCGCGGGCCGGAGGACTTCCGGACCCTGCTGTTGTCAGGCGCGGACAAATGCAGCATCAACAGCGCCGCCGTTCGGAATCCCGAGCTGCTCAACGAGGCGGCCTGGAAGTTCGGGGCGCAGTGCGTTGTGCTCGCCATCGATGCGAAGCGTGACGAGAGCCTGAACGATGGCGCCGGCGGGTGGCGGGTCTATGTGAATGGCGGGCGGGGACCGACCGAACTTGACGCGATCGCCTGGGCGACGGACGCCGAGCGGCGCGGCGCGGGCGAGATTCTGCTGACAAGCATGGACACAGACGGGATGCAAAGCGGCTATGACCTGCCCCTGCTCCGGGCAATGCGCGAAGCGGTCAATATCCCGATCATCGCCTCGGGCGGCGCGGGCACGCTCGAGCACTTCTATGAGGCCATCGACGCCGGCGCGAGCGCGGTACTGGCGGCCTCTGTCTTTCACTACAAGACGTTCAGCGTCCACGACGTCAAGGCCTATCTGGCGTCTCGGGGTGTGGCCGTCCGCATGGCGTAGAGATTAATGGGAAAAGTATCCCCCGGCTTCGCCGGGGGATACTTTTCCCAACGAAAAGACATGATCGACGTAAAGTTTGATAGCAATGGCCTGATCCCGGCGATCGCGCAGGACGCGACGACCGGGCGGGTGCTGATGGTGGCCTGGATGAACGCCGAGGCCGTGCGCCTGACCCGCGAGACGGGCGAGGCCTGGTTCTGGTCGCGCAGCCGGCAGGCGCTTTGGCGCAAGGGCGAGACCAGCGGCAACGTGCTGCGCGTGCGCGAGATGCGAGCCGACTGTGATGCCGACACGCTTTTGCTGCGGGTCCACCCCGCGGGACCGACCTGCCACACCGGGCGCGAAAGCTGCTTCTGGCAGGGGCTGGACGGCGAGATCCTGGAGACGCCGCCGGAGGCAGGTTTCCTGGATACGTTGGAGGGCGTCATCGCATCGCGCCGCGAGTTGACGCCTGAGAGCAGCTATACCGCGCGGCTGTTTGCCAAGGGCCGGCACAAGATCGCCCAGAAAGTGGGCGAGGAGGGGCTCGAAGTCGCAATGGCAGGCGTCGCTCAGGACGACGAGCGTGTGCTGGACGAATCGGCCGATCTGCTCTATCACCTGCTTGTTCTCCTCAATGAACGCGGACTGACACTCGAAGCTGTGCTGGCGCGGCTTGCGGCGCGGCACTCCTGATCATCGAGGCCAGGACGATAGCTCTGGCCAGGCCACATGGCTCCAGCTAAGTCCCGTGACACGATCCCTGAACAGCGCCAAAATATGCCGATGGCCGGCTGTATACGGCCCTTTGCAGGAGAACGGGAGAACGGGAGGATGCATTTACCCTCCCGTTCTCCCGTTCTCCTGTGAATTGCGTGCCCGAAACTGGGGAGCGGAAACGCCGACTTTGCAGGAGTCATGCGCTTCGCCTGGGCCATCGTCCTTGAGGCAAACTCTGATGCGATAATACGGCCCATCCACACAAACTGATCCGCAAAGGACGTTAAATGGCAATCCTCGCTGACAAAAACACTCGACTCATTGTGCAAGGCATCACCGGCCGCGAAGGCGATTTTCACGCCCGGGCGATGCACCGGCATTCGCCCATCATCGTAGGCGGCGTGACACCTGGCAAGGGCGGTCTTGCCCTTGACTACGACGGCAGCAAGATCCCGGTCTTTGACACGGTCGGACAGGCTGTCCGCGAGACCGGCGCCAATGCGACCGTGATCTACGTGCCGGCCAAGTTCGCCCCGGACGCGATGATGGAGGCCGCCGACGCAGGGCTGAAGTTCATCGTCTGTATCACCGAGGGTGTAGCCGTCCTGGACATGATCAGAGTCCGGGCCTACCTCGACACCAAAGCCGCCACCCTGCTCGGCCCGAACTGCCCCGGCCTGATCACGCCCGGGCAGGCCAAGATCGGCATCATCCCGGCCAACATCTGCAGGCCCGGTTCGATTGGGATTGTGTCGCGCAGCGGCACACT
>JAGOCU010000293.1 GCA_017998555.1 Thermoflexales bacterium | reverse complement strand
GCGAAGGCCAGGCCCGCCCGCCCGGCATCCGACCCCTCCGCGTCCGGGGAGGGCAAGCCCGACACAAACTGCAGCGCCGCCTGGGCGGTGATATGCGCGTCGCGCAGTTCGCCCAGCGCATCCTGGGTTTCCCGGCAGCGCGCCAGAATCAGCTTGATCTGCCCGGCCGGCAATGCGTCACGGAGCATGTCCGCCACCGCGCGCAGGCGGCGGACAGCCATGCGATAGCGGTGCCAGTCCGCGATCGGCGCGCCGCGGCCGAGCGTGTCAAACGCGCGGACCCGAGTCAGATAGCGCTCCAGCACGGCCAGGGCCAAATGCCTCATCAGCCGGGGTTGCCCCGCCGGCGGGACGGCGCCGTCATCATCAGCCAGATCGAGCCCGGACAGGCCGCTCAGCCACGCTTCCGCGCCGGACCTGCGGAGCGTCTCAAAATACACCCGGCGCGCTTCGCGCCGGGCGATGTCCCACACCGCCCGCATCGGCCCCAGGGCCGCGCGCGCGCCAGGCTCGGCGTCCGCCAGATACGCATCGAGCATCTCGACCATCATCTCGGTCTCGCGGGCCGGGCCTCCGGCCTCGCCAATCTCACGCAGGCGCGCCTCGAGCCCGCGCATAACGCTCGAAGGCGCATAACGGCCGAAAACCCGCGCGCCGGTCCGCAGCCGGCGAAAGCCGGTCCGCAGCGCCCGGATGGACACGTCGGACGTGTCGCCTCCCGGGCCAACCGCCCGCGTCACAAGCGCGTCCAGCCCGCGCCGGTCGACGAGATAGCGCATGATCCGCCGGGCAGCCTCGCCCAGCGGCATATCCCCATCCGTTCCCGGTCGGTCCATTCGGGCTTCAATCCGCAGCGGCGGCAGGACCCGGTTCCACACCCCGGCCTTGGCCAGCGCCCGGGCGGCGTTCTCGTGGCAATACGACCCGCGCACGCGCAACAGCGCCGCTTCCGGGTCGATCGTCAGCGCCACGATCCGGGTGTCCTGGCGCCCGTGGTAGTCCAGCCCATCCGCAACCCGCAGGGCCGCGGTGATGAGCAGGGTTGAATGACGCTGCGCCTCCGTCAACGCCTGCATCAACGGCTCGGCCTCCGGGTCGACCTTCTTGCGGTGAAAGCGCACCGCGCAGGCGAGCATCGCCCGCTCGGTGGCATCCACGCCTTCGATCTCGCTCGATGCGACGATATCGCGCCCGACCGTGTGATGGTGAGCCTCGTCCAGCTTCATCCCGACATTGTGCAGGAGCGCCGCGGTCTCGCCCAGCGGGATCAGCCGATCCGGATCGGGAAGCCAGGCCCGTGCCGCTTCGAGCAATTGCTGTGTCAGCGCCGCGACGTGCCGCGCATGATCCATATCGACACCATAACGATCGCACAGCGACGCAATCGTGTCCATCAACGGCACCTTCTTTCTTCCCTTCTTCTGTTTACGGCGTTGCGCGCATGCGAAACCGCGCGGTGCGTTCCTGTGGATTCCGGGTGAGCCTGTGGAAATCGCATGTGGATGACGTCGGACGCGGTTTTGAATTTCCCCCGCATCTGGCCTCTGCGGAGATTATCCACGTTTGGCCGAAACGTCTTGCCCACAGCGTGTGGCTTGTCCGCGGCCCGTTCCGTATCACAACCCAGCCCTGCCGTTTGGGATATCTCGCGCGCAAGTTGCGATAAATAATCCCCCACATGGGATATACACCCTCGCTCTGGCGAAAGGGCGCATAACCAGCACATCTGGCGGTTCGTTTGCGCCCGGCGCCAGCGCTGGGCGCAAACGCGGTTATCCACATCATCCACGCCCCTGCTACGGATACGGTTAATCAACAAGACAAGGAGAAACGCATGACCGCTGGATCAGCGGTGTTCGATCTGCTCGTCAGCGACGACCTTCTGCCCGCCCGGTGGGGTATTTGCCATCTGGCTTCGCCGGGGTATGCCAAGTCTGGCTTGGTTCTCAGGGGGCAGGCACCGCCAGCTTGACCTCAAACACACCGGTCAGCAGGTTGTCGGTCGGCACGTAATCGTCGGTAAGCAGAAACTGCGGACCAAGCGCCAGCCAGGTGTCGAGTTCCGCGTCATCGATCAGCCAGGCGCCAAACTGGCTGCGTTCGTCGTGGCCGTTGAGCGCGGCCAGCGCCTGGGTGTCGAGCGGGCGGTCTGTCGCCAGCACCAGCATGGTGTTGGCTCGAATGTCGCGATAGGCCTTGTTTGTCGGCACGAAGTAGACGTGGGCAAAGGTCGCCTGCATCGTCCGCATCAGCGCCCGCGCAAAGGGCAGATCCCGCCCGTCGATGATATTGGTCAGGTAAATCCCGTCGGGCGTCAGATGGCGCTTGACCAGCTCATTGAACTCGCGGGTGGTCAAGTGATAGGGGACCGAGAAATCGTTAAAGGCGTCGCCATGGACGTAGTTGTATTTCTTGGCGGGGTCCAGGGTGACCAAGAACTGGCGGGCGTCCTCGTTGTAGGTCGCGGCCCGGGTGTCGCGCGCCAGTCCCAGGCTGTTGTACGCCGTGGCGGTGACCGTCGGATCGATTTCAGCCACGTCAATGTTGACGCCCGGATAGACCGACTCGAGATAACGCGGCAGGGTGTAGCCGCCGCCCCCGATTAGGAGCATGTCGATCCGGCTGTCGCGCTTCTGCAGGAACTCGGCCACTTCGGCTCCCACCTGCTCGTAGGAATAGCGCAGCTCGCGCGGATTGTCCAACGAATTATAGCTATGCACCAGCGCGTCCAGCGACAGCACCTTGTAGAGTTTGCCGTCCTGCGTCTCGTCGCGCACCTTGATGCAGAAGTAGTTGGACTCGGTCGTGCAGCCCGAGTCCATGTATTTGCGCAGTCCCTCCGCCTGGGTGAAGCCAACGCTGCCAGCGACAGCGACGACGATGGCGATGACGGCGGCGACGGCTTGTTTCCGAAACCACTGGCCGAGCAGGAGACCCATGAAGATCAGCAGCGCGGCAACGCCCAGGCTGATCACGCGGGTGCCAAACGCCGAGATCAGGAAGTAGCCCGTGGCGAAGGTCCCGACGATGCTGCCCAGGGCCGAGGCGGCGTAAATCCGGCCGATCACATTGCCGGTCGCCTTCAGATCCAGCAGGGTGAGCTTGATGACCACCGGCGAGATCAGGCCAAGCAGCGCGCTGGGCAGGAAGTAGATGAGGGTGATGAAAAGCACCATCCGGCCAATCAGGGGCATCCAGGACAGTGAGGGCAGGCCGGACCGCCCCAGCGCTTCGACGGTGAATAGCACGCTCAGCGCGCCCAGCCCGGCCAGGATGAAGATGATCCCGAGCGTCCGCCGGGAGGCCATCCGGTCGGCAACCTTGCCGCCGATGAAGTTGCCCAGGCTGATCCCGGCCAGGATCACCCCGATGATGCTCGTCCAGGTGTAGAGCGACACGCCGATGATGGGCGCGACCATCCGTCCGGCCACCAGCTCGATGACCATGATGCAGACATTGCTGACGAAGACGATCATGGCGGGCCGCCACAGCCAGTCTTTCGGCGCGGGAGTGGGGGATTGAGATGTCATACGGGCGCGAATGATACCCAGTTCCCTCTGTATAGCGAGAAATGCACGACTTTTCATGTCATTCGCCCGCTTGATTTCGATTTCGCGCTGACATAGGCTGAATGTGGTTCCCGAATGCCCGGAGCGCCAGCAAACAGGACCCGAATCACGGGACAGACCAGATTATTGGCATGCGGCGGCGGGCGAGGGCGCTTCAGGAAGTTTCCATGAAGACGCACAACGGAATGACCAAGGTTGCAACAGCAGCAGAACACCCAAACGTTTGTCGATCAGCTGCGGAAACTCATACCGAGCCGCACCCAGCCTGACAGCGGGGCGCAGCGCCATCCCTGGGAGGAGTGGGACGCCTCCC
>JAGOCU010000292.1 GCA_017998555.1 Thermoflexales bacterium | reverse complement strand
GCCGCCTCGAAATCGCCCTCCGGCCAGGCCAGGGCCCGGGCCAGAAAGCGCCGGCCGCGCTCGGTCGCCGGCATCGTGTTCATCGCCCACGGCCGGACCGGGCCCGCCGCCGCATCGGTCAGAACGCGTTCGGCCATCCAGCCCAGCCACAAGCTCGCTACCAGGAGCTCATATAGCGCCACCCGGCGGGCCAGGGTCGGATCGCGCCGGCCAAGCGCGCCAAGATACAGGCCCGAGAACGACTGCCAGGCCGCGTCGCTGATCAAGTCCTCCTGATTTGGTCCGATCCGCAGATCGGCCACAAACTGGGCTGGATCTCCCACGCCGCAGTCCTCCCAGTCAACCATGCCGAGGCGCCCATCCGGGCGGGCGATGACATTGGAAAACCGGGCGTCCGAGCGGCAATAGACCTCGCGGACCGGCAACTCGCGCAGCTCGGCGGCAGCAGCCCCGGCTCGCGAGCCGACCTGCTCCAGCGCCCGCGCCATCGGGAGGCAATGCGGTGCCGCTTCGCGGGCCCAATCCGCATAACGTTGCAAGACATGCGGCAGGCGGTCGAGCAGCCGGCCGGCCCCGTCCGCGATGCCCCGCGCCCGCGGCGCGCCCTCGATCGGCACCTCGTGGATGGCCAGCCACAGCCGGGCCAGATCGCCCATCTCGGCGGCGGAGGGCGCGCGGCGATCCCACATCTCGCCCGCCATGCGCTGGTAGACGACGATTGGCCATTGCCCGGTTCCGAGCTGGCCGGCCCGCACATAGGCCACCGGCCGGGGCGCGATCTCCCGCGCCGCAAGGGCCTCCATCGCGAAATACTCGCGGGCCGGCGCGTCATACAGCTCATCCGGCTTGCGGAATTCCTTGACCATGTAGACCGCGCCGCCGGCCCGGGCCTCATACAGGTGGTTGCTCTGGTGATCGAGCGGATCGAGCGGGCGAAGGCGAATGTCGGCGGGCAGCCTCCGCAAGGCGTATGACACGGCGGCGGAAAGGTCGCTCATGGCTGTGTTGTAGCCCGATCCCAGCCCGGCGCGCGCCGGGCGGCCACCGACTGGCCTACGTCTGGCGCGCCCAGCGCCCGCGGAATCGCCGGGCGGCGTCGCGGGTGATCGCCCGCCCGTGCCCGAAACAGACCGCCTCGAACTCGAGCTCGGCCAGCCGGGCCAGGCTGCGCAGCCCCTCAGCCGCATCCTCATACATGATCGACGGGCCCAGCCCGAACATGTTGGCGCACGCATCGCCGGCAAAGAGCACGCCGTGTTTCTCGGCGAGCAGGGCGATATGCCCGGCGCTGTGCCCGGGGGTATGCAGCACCCGCAGCCCGCCCGCGATCGGCAAAACGTCGCCGTCATCGGCCTCGCGCTCGACGATGCCCGGCGCGTAGTTGGCCGACCCGGACTTGCCGGCCAGGCCGACCAGGGTCCTGCTGAGCAGGCTCGGCCAGGGCTTGAGGGCCGGCCGGACCGCCTGCCCGCGCCGGATCAGATCCGCATCCAGCGGATGGGCGGTCGCGTCGGCCGGCGTGCGCAGCCGGAGGGCGGCCAGGCTGCCGGCATGATCGGCGTGGTGATGAGTCAGGACGATATGGCGCAGTTGTTCCGGCTGGAAACCCAGGATCGCCGCGGCGTTGAGGATCTCCCCCGCGCTGTTCGGCGCCCCGGTGTCGATCAACGCCCAGCAGTCGCCGTCCCGGATCAGCCAGACGTTGACGATGCCGAGCGAGAGCTCATGGATGTCGGGAGTGATCCTTATCATGCGTCATTTCTTCCTGTGCGCAATCATATTCAACAGAAGAAAGGAAGAAAGAAGGGAACATATAGGGCCACCTTCCTTCTTCCCTTCTTCTGTTAAGAAATCGATGGTGGCATATCACGACCCGTGCGCCTCACGCTCCATCTCCATGACCACCCGGGCGACTTCCTCAAAGGCGGCCCGCTGCTTGCGATACAGGTCGCTCTCGCTCATCACGAGCTTGCGGGCCACGTCACGGACGCGCTGACTCTGGACGATCTTCATGTCCAGAATGTTGTAAAGCAGCCACTCGGCGGCGGTCATGCTGCGCTGGCCATCGGGCTTCAGCCGCTCGATGGCGACTTCGAGCACCGAACGCAGGGCCTTGGTGGCGTTCCCGTTGTTGGCCGCCATGGCATCGCTGACGATCTTGAGATTCGTGAGCGGCGAGTTGGCCAGCTTCGGGCCGCCCCAGAACTGGCTGAGCGCGTCGCGGACGAGTTGGGTGAAGTCGTCATAACCCTTGGGCGTCATCTCGAAGTCGGCCAGGGTCGGGGCGGCCGGGTTGCGGGTCGCCGAGAAGCGGCGCTGCATGTCCTCGGCCTCGGGGATGATCCGGGTGAGGGCATCAAAGGCGCGCTGCTGTTTGGCCGCGTCCTCGAGCGCGCGGGCGGCCTGGGTGACCAGCACGCCCATGCCGGACCGCTCCTCGCGGGTGAGTTCGAGGGCCGAGGCGCGGGCCACCAGGCCGATCACGCCGAGCAGCGAATCGGGGTTCTCCCGCGCGCGCAACGGAATGAGCCAATATCCCTTCCACTGGGTGAACTCGCCCTCGAGGCTGGGCGGCGGCGCCTCGCCCGAGTCGGGCACGATGATGGCGCCCTCGGAAGTGAGCGCGGCCGTGCCGTTCGCCGCGCCGGCCACCTTGCGGATGGCCTCGGTCGTCACCGGCAGATCGTCCGGGTCGACATTCCCAACCGTCACCACGACCGGGGCCTTGAGCGCGCCCAGGCGCTCCTCGCCCGCGATCGACCACATGGCGACAAACGCCGTGCGCGCCCGCAGCAGGTCGCACAACGCAGCAAGTATATTTTCGAGATACTGGTTCAGGTCCGAGGTCGTCATCAGCCGCTCGCCAAACTGCTGCAGACGGGCAACCTCGGCGCTGTCCTCGCCGGCGATGAAGCGGTCGAGGGCCGGTTGCAGGGTGACGATGAAGAGCTGGGTGAGCAGGACAATCGAAGCCGCGGTGGTCAGCCCGATAAAGGCGCCCGGCAGGCCGAGCCAGCGCTCAAAGCGGCTGCTGATGACGATGGCGGCGATGACCAGGGCGGCCAGGAGCGGCCCGCGGATCAGGTATTTGACCAGCCGGCGCTTGATGACCCGGTCGGGCGCGCCGGCCCCAAAATACGCGACGGTGTAGCCCATAAACGTCATCGACGCCCCAACCCCCATGTTGACGAGCAGGACGGCCAGCCAGGGCAGGATCAGGGGGAAGGCGTCCGGCCAGCCCGTCGGGAGCAGATACGGGAACATCGACAACATCGGGGCGGCGAAGGCGATCGCGAAATAGGTCATCCGGCGCTTGCTGGTGCTGGTGAGCGAGCGCCGGCGGGCCTCGATCACGTTGAAAGTCGCCCAGGCCGCGCACGCAAAATACAGCAGGGTAAAGGGGAAGAAGAACGGGCCGGGGGTGAGATGGGGCAGCCGGTCGACGCTCACCCCGGGCTCGGCGATGAGATCGGTCAGCAGGACCAGCAAAAAGACCAGACAGCCGCCGACATATCCGAGCTTGGCCCCGATCTTGCGGGTGGGCGAGATGTCGCCCGTCGCGCGCAACAGCGTGTCCGACAGGTCGAGCGAAGCCGCCGGGACCAGGGCGATCCCGATCCACTGCAGGCGCTGCCAGGTGAAGGTCACATCGCCGATCGAGAGCTGGGAAAACAGCTCCATCAGAAAGGTGCCGATG
Organism: Thermoflexales bacterium; assembly: GCA_017998555.1. Lineage (GTDB taxonomy): Bacteria > Chloroflexota > Anaerolineae > J036 > Brachytrichaceae > Brachythrix. Next base: position 186 of record JAGOCU010000292.1, on the reverse strand, counting down.
ATGCAGCCGAGCAGGATGGCGAACGAACGCGCGATCCGGCTGCGCCGGTTGTACAGACCGATGTAGATGATCAGCGCAAACGCCGTGATCAGGATGCCGGTGACGACGATGCGATTCAGCAGGCCAACCGCGCCAAGCGCCAGGGCGCCAAACTCATTCATGCCGAAAAGGGACGTTACCACAGGT
>JAGOCU010000291.1 GCA_017998555.1 Thermoflexales bacterium | reverse complement strand
ATCGCCGGATCGCGATTGTCGATCAGCAGGCTGAACGCGCAGGAGTTGCGCTGGATCTGGCACACCATCGGCCCGGCCGCCGCGGTCTCGCTCTCCGTGAGGCTGCAGCTCGCCGAGATATGCCATCCATCCGGGATCTCGATCATGTTGCAGCGGCCCGGTTGGCTGCCCGGCCGCGGAGTGGATGTGGGCGCGGCGGGTGGCGGGATGGGCGTGCCGGGATTGACCGGGGTGGGGCCAGGCACGAGCGCCGGGCGAGGGGTGCGGGTCGGCAGGATGACGATGGCATAGGCATCGGGCGCCTGAGCCCCGCCCTGGCCGCAGGCCGCCAGCGCGCTGGCCATCGCCAGCCCGCACCCCAACCTGAGAATCTGCCCGAATCGCATGCCTCAAATATACCGGCTGCCCGCCCGCGTGTGTACAATCATCGCGGAGTTCTTGGAGCCATGGGTCGTGTTATTGAACTGAATCCGGCGCAACGAATCACGGTGAATGCCGTGGGCGAACCCGGAAACCGTACGTTTTATGCCCAGGCGCGCAAGGGTCGCGATCTGGTGACCTTGCTGTGCGAAAAAGAGCAGGTCCGCGAGCTGTGCAAAGTCCTGGAGCAGATGCTCGAGGAATTGCGGGCGAAGTTTCCCAAGGGCGCCAACTTCATGCAGATCACCGCGGACATGGATCTCGAGGAGCCGATCGTGCCGGAGTTCCGGGTCGGCCAGCTCGGGCTGGGCTACGACGAGGACCGCGACCTGGTTGTCATCGTCGCCAAAGAGCTCTCGCCTGACGAGGACGAAGAGAACATCACCGTCGCCCGGATTTTCGGCACCCGGGCCCAGATGGATGCGCTGGCCCGCCACGGCATGGAAGTGATCTCGCGCGGCCGTCCGATTTGTCCACTGTGCGGCAAGCCCATGGACCCCGATGGCGTCGGGCACGGTTTTTGCCCGCGCCGGAATGGCCACTCGGACGAAATCGTCTTCGCCTGAGCGTCGGCGCTCCCGCCTTTCAGCGCCGATGGCCAGCCTGAATCTCTCGGATGCGATGGATCTGCTCGCCAGCGGCGAGATGGAATCGCTAGGCCTGCTGCCCTGGGGATCGAACTACACCTTTCTGGTCAAGCTTACGGATCCGCGCTACACCGACGATGCGGGCGATCCGCTCGAGCTTTTTGCCGTCTACAAGCCGCGCCAGGGCGAATCGCCCCTGTGGGATTTTCCCGAGGGCACGCTCTGCCTGCGCGAATACGCCGCCTGGGTGGTCAGCGATACGCTGGGATGGAATCTCGTGCCGCCGACCGTGTTGCGCAGCGGAACGCAAGGTTTTGGGTCGGTTCAGCTCTACATCGACAACGATCCCGATCAGCACTATCTGCGTTTTCGGGACCGCCCCGAACTGGCCGACCAGCTCATGCGGGTGGCGGTCTTTGACCTCATCACCAACAACGCGGATCGCAAGAGCGGGCATTGCCTGCTCGATCGGGACGAACGGGTGTGGGCGATTGATCACGGAATCTGCTTCAACACCGACTACAAGCTGCGCACGGTGATCTGGGAGTTTGCCCGCCAGCCGATTCCGGACGGGATGCTCGACGACCTGAAGACCCTGAAGTCCGCCCTGGCTCCAGCCAAGCCGGTCGGCAAGGCCCTGCGCCAGGTGCTGGACAAGTCCGAGGTCGACGCCCTCGACCGGCGCATTGGCGGCCTGCTCGAGATCAAGACGTTTCCGAGCCCGAACCGCTATGAGCGGAGCGTGCCCTGGCCCCCGGTATAACATAGTCATGCAGGCCAGGCGCTTTTCCGAGGCCGCGCGCTATCTCGAATCGCTCGACCCGCCGGGCTATACCGCCGCCTACGCCTTTGAGCATGGCATTCCGCGCACCCGCCATATGTTGGAGCGGATGGGCGGCGCGCCCGTCGTTGTCCAGCGTTGTGTGCTGGTCACCGGTTCAAAGGGCAAGGGCAGCACCGTCACCCTCATCGCCCAGGCGCTTGCCGCCGCGGGATATCGGGTCGGCGCCTACACCGGGCCGCATCTCCACAGCCCGGTTGAGCGCTTTGCCTTTTCGCGCGGTCGGGCCGGGCTGCGCGACATGCCCCCATCCGTCTTTGTCGAGTTGACCGACGCGGTCCGGGCGATCGTCGAGACGTGGGATCGGCCGGACCTGGGCATGCCCACCCGTTTTGAGGCCTATACCGCGATGGCCTATCGCTGGTTTGAACGCGAGCGGGCCGACATCGCCATCATGGAGATTGGCATCGGCGGGCGCCTCGATGCGGTCAACCTGTCCGAGCCGATGGTGTCGGTCATCACCAATATCAGCCTGGAGCACACCCAGATGCTGGGCGCCACCCATGCGGCCATCGCCGCGGAGAAGGCCGGCATCCTGCGCGCCTCCGGGATCGGCGTAGCCGCCGCCCAGTCGGACGAGGGCGCGCGCGCCTTGCGCGCAGCCGCGGCCGCGATTGGCGCGCCGCTGCGGTTTGCCGAAGACCGTTGGGCATGCCAGCCGCGCACGGTGACGATTGAGCCCGGCGACATTGAACAGACCTTCGTCACCCGCGCCTGGGAGGAGCCATTGGCCATACCGTTGCTGGGCACCTATCAGCTCCAGAACGCAGCCGCGGCCCTGTGCGCGCTGGACGCGTTGCGCGAGCGCGGCTTTGCGCGCCTCACCCCCCAGGCCATTCGGGCGGGGTTCGCCCGCGCGCGCTGGCCGGCCCGCTTCGAGGTCCTCCACCACACCCCGCTTGTGATTGCCGACGGCGCGCATACGCCCTACTCGATGGAGCAGCTCGGGAAGTCGCTGCGCCTGTATTTCGACGGGAGGCTTATCCGGGTTGTGGTCGGCGTGCTGCGCGACAAGGACGCCCGCAACATTCTGCGCGCGGTGGCGGGTTTCGCCGATGAGGTGATCCTGACCGAGCCGCGCTATCACCGGGCCGTCCCGGCCGCCCAATTGGCGGCGATGTGGGCCGAGACGGCGGGTGATCGCCCGGCCAGCGTGGTCATCCCGCCCGCTTCCGCCATCCGGGACGCGTTAAGATTGGCCCGCTCGAACGAGATCGTCGTCGTCACGGGTTCTCTGCACCTGGCGGCGGATGTCTTGACCGTCCTGGCGCCTGCCGGCGTCCGTCGTCGACCCCATTCGAGCCCGTCTTCCCCGTTATGAACATCCGCGTTGGGCAACCGCCCCCTCCGCGTCCGCCGCCGCGGCGCTCCCCGAATCGCACGATCGTCCTCGTGGCGGTCATTGCGGCCGCCATCATCATCCCGGCCGTCGGCTACGTCGCGGTCACCGCGCTGGGAGTGCTCTTCGGGTCGGGCGCGCCCGTGGCCACGGCCAATGGCACGCCGGTGCCGGCGACGCAGCTTTCTCTGGGCCAACTGAGCGGCTGGCGCGGCACGGAGCGGGTAAATGTGCTGGTGCTGGGCATCGATCAGCGCCCAAAGGAAGATCCGAATATCGCCCGCTCGGACTCGCTGATTCTGCTCACCCTCGATCCGGTCGCGAAAACGGCGGGCATGCTGAGCATCCCACGCGACTTGTATGTGCCGCTGCCAGGGCGCAATACGCAGGATCGGATCAATGTCGCCCATGCCCTGGGCGGGCCCAAATACGCGATGCAGACGGTGGAATACAACTTTGGCATGCCGGTGCAGTCGTATGTCCGGGTCAACTTCAACGCCGTCACCAAGCTCGTTGACTTGCTGGGCGGTATCGATGTCTACAACGAGGAAGACATCAACGACCTGTCCTATCCGGATATGAATTTCGGCTACGACCCGTTCAAGCTCAAGGCCGGCTGGCAGCATCTGGACGGCGCGACGGCCCTGAAATACGCCCGCACCCGCCACGGCAGCAGCGATTTTTTCCGGATGCGCCG
>JAGOCU010000290.1 GCA_017998555.1 Thermoflexales bacterium | reverse complement strand
GGCGAAGACGTCGCCGAACGCATTCAGCGCGCCGCGCCGGAGCCCGTGATCGTGCGTCGGCCCGGCGCGCCCCGCCCCTTTGTCGATCTGTGGCGCGCGGCCGCCGCGCAACTGCGCCAGGCGGGCCTGGGATCGATCGAGACGGCGGGCGTTTGCACCGCGACGGAAACGGCCGATTGGTTCTCGCATCGGGCCGAAAAGGGCAAGACCGGCCGGTTTGGCGTGGCGATTCTCTTGGTGTAGTCAGCTTCGGGGCCTTTCACGAAGCCATCGAGGCGCAGTCAGGTGGGCGCCGGACGAGCAATCGTATCGAAAGCGTCAGGTTCATCCCTTGTACCGACGTAGCATGGGCTCATGCCTGATCGCCGTCTCACACTTGCCACCCTGGTGCCTCTGGCAGCCGCGTCTGTCCTCGCCAACGCATTCGTGCTTGGCCGGTTCATCTTGAGCGGCGAGCGCGCCTATGGCTTCCTGATGTGGAACTTGTTTCTGGCCTGGGTGCCAGTCGGTTGCGCATTGGTCGCGCAGGGCCTGGCTTTCTCCCTGCTCGGTCCGCGCCGCCCGATGCGAGTCCGCCTGCAACTTGTGACCCTGGCGGCATTTTCCCTGGGTTGGTTGTTGTTTTTTCCAAATGCGCCCTACCTGATGACCGATCTCGTGCACCTGCGCCCGTTCCAGGAAAACAACCTGGTCTGGCTTGACACGGCCATGTTCGCGACTTTCGCTCTGCTGGGCGTGGCGCTGGGATGCTTGTCGTTGCTGGCGATGCAGGAAGTCGTCGCGGCCGCGTGCCGTCAGGTGTTTGAACGGGTGCGCGGGGCCCGCCCGGTGGCGCGCTTTCTGGCGGCCGGATCGGGATGGCTCTTCGCGCTCGCCACACTTGGCGCGGGAAGCTATGGGATGTATCTGGGGCGGGTGATGCGCTGGAACAGCTGGGATGCGCTGCTCAACGTCGATGACCTGGCGCTATCCATTGCGCGCAGTCTGACCGACCGGCCAAGCTCGCCGGGGATGTTCAAGATCACAGCCGTGTTTGGCCTGTTTCTTGTCTGCGCGTATGTGACGCTGTACGCCTTCACGCGGGTGAGGCCGACGGTCGACCCGCACTGACAGACTTTTGGTGGCAGGGGCATTCCCGGGCGAGGCCCGGGAATGCCCCTGCCACTGACAAATCTAGTCTCGCGCCAGCGTCGCCAGCGCGCGAAAGGCGCGATAGGCGGCAAGCATGTCCGGCAGCGTGACCTCAACCCGGGTGCCCGTCATGCGGGTTGCGCCAGGAAACAGCAGCGCCCGATCGGCGTGCCGGCTATAGACAAATTCCACTGCCAGGGTTGTCGGCTTCGCCACACTGAAGGGTTTTGGCGCGCGGACGGCGATCAGTCCGGCCACGGCCGCCTGGGCGGCCTCGCGAATGCGCCGGCGCGATTCGACCAGAGGCAGGCATTCGGCGGCGAATTGACTGGTGGCGTATTTGACGATTGCCGTCTGCATCGCCTCGCCGCCAAACGCAATGCCCTCCGCGCAGGCCGTCTGATCGCCGGTAATCAGGATCGGCGGCACGCCGAAGTGTCCGGCCACCCCCAGGTTCAGGCCGATCTCACCCGTGCGGCGCCCGTTGATGTAGACGTTGGCGATCCGGGCATTGCTCCAGGTATGGTCGAGGATGGCCGCGGCCGTGCCGGCCATGGCGTGGTAACCCACCAGCATGAGCGCGTCGACTTTTTGATCGATTCCCTGGACCATCGACATAGGCGAAGGCGAGCCGTGGTTGAGCCGGGCTCGCGAATCAAGCTGCTCGATCAGCGCGTTGGTGCCGTTCCAATGACCATCGCTGACGACCAGCGCCGTAGCGCCGCCCTGGTATGCGCCCTCGATCGCGGCATTCAGATCGCCGGTGTATAACGCCCGGCTGCGCGTCATGTATTCGGGATGATCGGGGGTGACCTGCTCCCATTGGGTGATGCCGGACACGCCTTCCATGTCGCCAGAGATGAGAATCTTCATGGGCCGAATATAGCCCACCCCACTGGCCCGCATCCGCGCTATGCGGGCTTGGCGATGACGATCAGACGATGGGTATTGTTGTTGCGCGGCCAACACGACACGATCGTGAGGCGAACGTCATCGGTGGGCTTGATATACGAAGCGTTCTTGACTCGAACAGAGTTGGGCTGTCCTGCCTCCAGCAGGAACAAGACGTCGGTAACGATGTAGCTGAACAGGCGATCGCCTTCATACATGGAGATCAGGTCGCCCTTTTTGACGTCGACGAGATCAAGAAAGACCTTGCCCAGGATGTTGTTATGGCCATTCAGGACCGTGTTGCCGGGCTTGCCGAGCGGCGCCGAATCATCACTCCAGCCCGCCGCCTTGAAGGCCGGAATTTCGTAGGTCCAAAACCCAGTGCCGGGCTCCTGGACGAGACCGACTGCCTTCACTGGCGCATCCAGGCGAATCGACGGGATGATGATGCGTGTCGGAGGCTTGATCTGTTCAGGCGTCGCAGTGGGCGGAATGGGCGTCGCGGTTGGCCGTGGTGTAGGTGAGGGAATGGCTGTCGAAGTGGGCGTCGCCGTGAGTGTGGGCGGTACGGCGGTTGCGGTGGGCGCAATTGCCGTCGCGGTCGCCGGAGACGTCGCAGTCGGATAGATCGTTACCGCGGCGCTCGCGCCGGCGGCGGGCGCGGCCACACCGCCGCATGCGGAAAGCGCCAGGCCGAAAACTAGCAGCGCGCCGATTGCTGTCTTTTTCACAGGGGCGTATTCTAGAGGGGTTCTGTCCGTGTGCGGCGAGATCGTAGTCTCGCCGGATGTTCTGGTGTCGCCCCCTGTCCAGGGAACAGGCCTATCGGATAACATCAGGCCCGTGTTCCGCAATCGGGCATCGCCGCTGACCTTCATTTTCATCGCCGTCTTCGTAAATTTCATGGGCTACGGGATGGTGGTGCCGCTCATGCCACTCTACGTTCAACAACAGTCAGGTGGCGCGACCCTCGTGGGGGCGCTCGGCGCAACCTACGCCGTCATGGAGCTCTTCGCCAGCCCGGTCATCGGCGCGCTTTCGGATCGCTTCGGAAGGCGGCCGGTGTTGATCGCATGTGTCACCGGCACGATGCTCGCCTACATCATGCTCGGACTCGCCCAATCCCTGGCTGTCATCTTCCTCGCCGTCGCGCTGGACGGGATAACCGGCGGCACGCTTGCCACAGCCTACGCATACGTTGCGGATGTGACCAGGCCCGAAAATCGCGCCCGGGGGATGGGGCTGGTAGGCGCGGCTTTTGGGTTGGGGGTCATCGCCGGGCCGGCCTTTGGCGGCCTCCTGAGCCAATTCGGACTTGCCCTGCCCGCCTTCATTGCCGCCGGCGTGGCCGGCGCAAACGTCCTGTTCGGCCTGCTGGTGCTGCCCGAGTCGCTGCCGCGCGAGCGCCGCGCAGCGGCGACACCCGCGCTTCAGACCTTCAACTGGGTGGGCCAGGTGACGAATCTGCTGCGCATGCTGCCAATCCGAAGGCTGCTGCTCGGGATGTTCATGCTCAACCTCGCATTTTCGGGGCTGCAAAACAATTTTCCGTTGTACAGCCAGGCGCGCTATGGCTGGACGCCCGCCGAGAATGGTGTTTTCTTCGCCTTTGTGGGCATCTGCGCCGTTCTGATTCAAGGCGTGCTGTATGGCCGCATCCAGCCGCGTTTCGGAGAGCGCGCGCTGGCCCGCGCGGGCCTGGTCTTCATGGCGATGGGGCTGGCGGGGATGGCGCTCGCGCCCGAGTCGTGGCTGCTCTACCCGGCCGTTGCCGTCGTCGCGCTGGGCACCGGCAGCGCGATTCCATCGCTGACCGGACTGGTGTCACAGCGCCTGCCCTCCGGGGCGCAGGGCCGGCTGATGGGCGGCAC
>JAGOCU010000289.1 GCA_017998555.1 Thermoflexales bacterium | reverse complement strand
AACGAGGCTGCGCGCGACCGCGCGCAAATGGGTGACGACCTCCTCGTTCGTGACCAGATGGGTGAGGCTCTCCATCAGACAGCCCACCAGGCCGACCGGCTCGGGCAGGCTGTAGTCCACCATGTTGCCGATCCGCCAATCCACCAGGACGCCAGCCGGACGGGCAACCTCGTCGGCGTAGATGAGCATGTCCTCCGACAAATCGAGCCCCACTGCCCGCCAGCCCAGGCGGGCGAACTGCTGGGCGTGCCGGCCGGGCCCGCAGGCCAGCTCGAGAAAGGAGCGCTCGGTTGTGGCGCCGTGGGCGCGCCAGCACCACTCCAGGAAGCGGCATTCGTCGGCGTAGTCGCGGTCGCCAAAGGCGATGTCGTAGGCCCGCGCGTTGGCGTAAAACTCAGGTGTGCTCATCGGCCGGCATTATAGGAGTCATCCCAGGCAGAACCCGTTGTCCGAGACGATATCCCCCGGCTTCGCCGGGAGATATCGTCTCGGACAGAAGTTTTCGACTGGCCACATGGCCAGTCCAAAGCGGCCAGTCAGCCTGTGCTCAGGCCAAAACCTAAGATAGACTTTGAAGCGCTCGTCGCATAATAGCCGGAGAAGCCATCCACGGCTTCGCCGTGGATGGCTTCTCCGGGGACATCTTTGCGGCGCTTCTACCGGTTGATACAACCACCACCAATCTCAAAGGAATGCAATGAACACCCCAATTTCAATCCGCGCTCTGGCCGGTCTCGCCCTGAGCGCCCTCCTGCTGGCCGCCTGTGGCGGCGCCGCCGCGCCCGCGCCAACCGCCGTTCCTGCCGCGCCCGCCAAACCTGCCGCAGCGGCGGTCGTCCTCGACCTTGGCACCAAGGGCGATGAACTGGCCTTCGACAAGACCGCGCTCAGCGCGCCGGCCGGCTCGAAGATCACCATTCGATTCACGAACAGCGCCGGGGCTGGCAGCGGGATGCTGCACAACGTCGTCGTGCTGAAGGCCGGCGCCTCGGCCGACGGCGTGGCCGCCGACGGCATCGCGGCCGGAGAAGCCGCTGGCTATCTCAAGGCGGGTGACACGCGGGTGCTGGCCTTTTCCAAGATGATCAAGGGCGGCGAGAAGACCGAATTCACCTTCGACGCCCCGGCTCCCGGCGACTACGCCATCATCTGCACCTTCCCCGGTCACTACGTGCTGATGAAGGCGACCCTGACCGTCAAGTAAGGGCGCTGCCTCTGCGCGACCCTGTTTATTGTCGGAATCGAAATTCCCCAGCTTCGCTGGGGAATTTCGATTCCGCCGAAGAAGGAAACGCGTTAAGATCACTCTGCCATGACAAAGAAAGCCCTTCTCGCCATTGACGGCGGCGGTATCCGCGGGATCATCCCCCTGTGCGCGCTGGTCGCGCTGGAGCAACAGATCGGCAAGCCCGCCCGCGAGGTCTTTTCATTCATGTCGGGGACCTCAACCGGGGCCATCATCGTCGGCGCCTTGGCCCAGGGCATGCCGGCTGCCCAGGTGCTTGAGATGTATCGCAGCATCGGCGGCAAGGCGTTTCAGTTTGACCTGTGGGGCTTCATCAGCAGCCTGGCCTCCTACCGCTACCGCAGCCAGCGGCTCAAGGAGATCTTCGAGCCCTATCTGGCCGGTGTGCCGCTCAACGGGTTGCCGGTCGACATCATGATCCCGGCCACCCGGGTGAGCGACGGCAAGCTGTGGTACTTCGTGCGCGACAACGAGGCCAACTCGCAGACGACCGGTAATTTGAAACTACTCGACTGCGTGGTCGCTTCGGCCGCTGCGCCGACGTTCTTCGATCCGTGGGAGGTTCCCACCGTCGGGGCCTGCGTCGACGGCGGGGTCGGGGTGGCCGGAAACCCGGTGTATCAGATGTGCACCGAGGCGTTCTACTACGCCCCCGAGGGCCGCTATGCGCCGGAGAACAGCATCATCGTATCGCTGGGGACCGGCTATATCGACGCGATCGCAAAGCCGGCCAATATCATCGACTGGGTGCATTTCGTCGTCGGCGAATTGCTCGAGGCCCCGGCCGAACAACAGACCGCGATCACCCAGCGCCACTTCGGCGACCGTGGGGCGGTGGTCTATCGCTTCAATCCCAAGATGCCGCGCGACATCGGGATGGACGATGTGAAGGCCATCCCCGAACTGATCGAGATCGGCCGAGTGCTGGCCCAGGGCCTGAACTGGGCCGACATGTTGTCGGGACTCTCATCCGACATGCGCGTCCCCGCCCGCCCGACGCGACGAAACCTGCCCTGATCAACGCGGGGCTGACCATGACCTGGAGCGCCATCCCCGGGCGGTGCCCGGGGATGGCGCTCCAGGAAAACAAGCAAGGAGACTCTCATGCTCGACTACACCCCTCCCCTCAAAGACATGCGCTTCACCCTGGCCGAAGTGGCTGATTTGAACCTCATTGCCAGCCTGCCCGGTTATGAAGATGCGACGGTGGATTTTGTCGACACCATTCTGGAGGAGGCCGGCAAGTTCGCCTCGCGCGTGCTGGCCCCGCTGAACGCGTCAGGCGACCTCGAGGGCGCGCGCTGGAAGGATGGCGAGGTCACGACGCCGCGCGGGTTCAAGGAGGCCTATGCCCAGTTCACCCAGGCCGGCTGGAACGGGATCAGCAGCGACGCCGCCCACGGCGGGCAGGGCCTGCCCAAGCTCATCAGCGGGGTCGTCATGGAGATGTGGAAGAGCGCCAACATCAGCTTTTCGCTCGCCCCGCTCCTGACCGAGGGCGCCGTGGAAGCGCTCACGTTGCGCGGCTCGGATGCGCTCAAGGCCACCTATCTGCCGAACATGATCAGCGGAAAGTGGGCGGGCACGATGAACCTGACCGAGCCGCAGGCCGGCAGCGACCTGGCCCTGATCCGGACCAAGGCCGTCCGCCAGGGCGACGGGACTTATCGGGTGAGCGGCCAGAAGATTTTCATCACGTATGGCGAGCATGACCTGACCGAGAACATCATCCATCTCGTCCTGGCCCGCACGCCGGACGCGCCCGAGGGCGTCAAGGGCATCAGCATGTTCATCGTGCCCAAGTTCATGATCAACCCGGATGGCTCGCTTGGCGCCCGCAACGATGTGAAGTGCGTCAGCATCGAGCACAAGCTGGGCATCCACGGCAGCCCGACCGCGGTGATGAGCTATGGCGACGAGGGCGGCGCGATCGGCTATCTGGTCGGCGAGGAAAACCGCGGCCTGGAATACATGTTCATCATGATGAACCGGGCCCGCTTCTCGGTCGGCCTCGAGGGATTGTCGCTGTCTGAGCTGGCCTACCAGAAGGCGCTGGGCTACGCCCGCACCCGGGTGCAGGGCCGCGACATCGGCGGCGGCAAGGCCTCGGTCGCCATCATCAATCACCCCGACGTGCGGCGGATGCTCCTGTCGATGAAGGCCCACACCGAGGCCATGCGCTCACTGGCCTATGCCGTGGCCGCCTCTTCGGACCTGGCCGTATTGCACCCCGATCCGGCTGAACGGAAGAAGCACGAGGCCTTTATCGACCTGATGATCCCGGTGGTGAAGGGCTGGTGCACCGAGGTTGGGATCGAGATGGCCTCGCTCGGGATTCAGATCCACGGCGGGATGGGTTTCATCGAGGAGACCGGGGCGGCCCAGATCTGGCGCGATTCGCGCATCACCACGATCTACGAGGGCACGACCGGCATCCAGGCCAATGACCTGATGTGGCGCAAGATCATCCGTGACGGGGGCAAGACCCTGACCACGGTGATCGGCGACATGCAGGCCTTCGCCGCCCAGCTTGGCGCGCTGCCCGGCGAGCACTTCCAGGCGATGCGCAAGTCATTCGAGCCGGGCGTCGGCGCGCTGGCCGAGGCGGCCATGCACTTTGGCGCGCACTGCATGCAGGATCCAAAAGGCGT
>JAGOCU010000288.1 GCA_017998555.1 Thermoflexales bacterium | reverse complement strand
GCAGAGTGCCGGATAGGGTGTCCCCGGCGAAGCCGGGGACACCCTATCCGGCACTCTGCGGGGGCGGATTATTGGCGCTTGCCGCGATCGACCACGGCCTTGACCAGTTTCACGGCGATGTTGCCGCCGGGGACGATCATCCCGATCGCATCCGCGGTGACATCAAAGAGCACGTCCCGGGTCAGGATGTGCCTGATTTGATCGGCGAGGCGTTTTCCGCCGCCGCGCATTTCCCCGCCGACGGCGTCGAACTCGACGACCACCCGCTTGTTCTTGGCCGCCCATTCGTACTCGAGGGCATACACCGGACGGAAGATCAGATCGATATTCTCGAGATCGACCCGCTCACTATGGATCGCATGCGCGTTTTGGACGGGCTGGACGACCTCGGCCGTAACCTGGCGCACAACGGCCGTGGCTCGCACTTGGGGCGGGACAACCAGGACGCCCTCCGGGGCGAAGCCGCTCAGGTCGGCGATCTCCACGCGTTCGGCCTTGACGAAGCGCATGAAATCGGCTTTGGCGCCGGTGATCGCGTCAAACGTTTGCTGGCTGCGCAGTTCGTGCGCGCAATGCTCGATGCCCGTCAGGCTGAGGGTGGGAGGACCCTTGGCGGAGACGGTGGCGTTCAGGCGCTGGTCGAAGAGGGTGACGCCCTTGACCTCCGGACCGGTCACGGGGACGACATAGGCGCAGGCGCGGTCATATTCGGTGTGGGTGGAGGCGCTGATGAACCAGAACGGCTCGAGCCGATTCTCGGTCGCGACGAGTTTGATTTCGTCGGGTTTGGGCTGCGAGAACAGCGCGCCGACGGTGCCGGCGACCAGGCTCATTTTCTTCTTGTCGATGCGATCGCGGGCGACCTCCAGGCTGATGAGCGGGGTCAATTGATAGGCGTGTTCATCGGCGAGATAGATTTCCATGCTGAAGCTCCTGGGCTCGGTAATCAACCATGAATATACCCGGTACCCTTGGATTGGTGCGGAGGTTCAGGCAGCGGGCCGGCCCAGAGTAAACCGGTCAACCTGCTGGGTTGACAAATTCGCGCCCCGCATTTCGGGTTTTCTGTCAAGCTATTGCCTTCGAGCAGCAGGGACCGAAGGGTACGCTTGGGGTACGGCCATCGTGCTTTCATGGTGTGCGGACTTCCGGGTCTCTCGAGCGAATCGGTTTGGCGGGCGCCGCGGATCATCGGCGTTGAGCCTCAATAGGGGTGGATGATGCACGCGAATGCGCTCTGGATGAATGTGCTGATGGCGCTGTCCCTGCTGCTGGGGAGTCTGGGCAGCGCGCAGGCCATGGGTCGCGCGAGCGATCGGATTGCCGGGCCGCTCTCGGCGGAGGCGAATGGGGCGGCAGCTTCCGAGATCCCGGCTGAACCAATCCAGCCAAATCGTCCCGAGGCACCCGCAATCGTCACGGGCCTGGGGACGTCATTGTTCGTGAGCGGCACCGCGCCCGCGTATGTCCAGGTGCCCCATAACGCTGCGCTCGATCCCAGCGCCGAGATGACCCTCGAGGCCTGGATTCGACGGGGCGTAACTGGGTGTCAGACGATCCTCGGCAAAAACTACAGCGCTTCATACTGGTTTGGGATGTGCAATGGCGTCCTGCGCTTTTACAGCGGCGGAAACGCAACATCACAGGATGGATTAACGAGCATCCCGGCCAACGTCTGGACACACGTCGCCGTGACCTGGAAGAGCGGCGGTCAACGGGTGTATTACATCAATGGCCAGGAGGACTACCGCGGCGCCGCCGACATCAACGGGACGAGCACAAGCCCACTCGGGATCGGCTATGACATTGGTTCTGGATGCTGTGAATTCAAGGGTAACCTGGCCGAGGTCAGGGTGTGGAATATCGCCCGGACGGCAGAGGACATCCGTCGGACGATGCACATCCGGCTCGACGAGCCACGCCCAGGGCTGGTGGCGAACTGGCATCTCAACGACAGCTATGCCGACAGCGTGGGCGGCTTCAGCGGCGCGGCTGCAGGCACGGGCACCATCAATTTCAGCGGACCCCGGCCTCCGCCGCGCCCGCCGCTGGTGCCCATCGACAAGGATTTTGCCCGGCTGGCGGATGCGCGGGATGGATTTGGGTTCGCCGTGCTGTCCACGACCAATCGGGCCATGATTGTCGGTGGATACAGCAGCATCTCTGGCGTGACGGGCCAGGTGTTGCGGCTTGACGTCGGAAGCGGAAGCGTCACCGTCTTTGGCGCGGGTCTGCCGAGCGCCCGCTACGGTGGAACGGCCGCCTATTCGCCCGCCAATGACACGGTCTTCTTCTTTGGCGGCGACAACACGGGCTCGGTCGCGCAACGCTCGATCTACGCCATTGCCGCGGCCACGGGCGCGGTCACGAGCCAGGCCGCGAGCCTTCCGGTAGGGCTGACATGGGCGAATTCCGCCTACGACCTGGGCAGCGGCCGCATCGCCGTGATCGGAGGTGAGTCGTCGTTCGTTCCAGTCAGCACCATCCTGAGTTTCGATCCGATTGGCGGTGATCTGCTCACCCATACGCTTTCGCTTCCGGATCCGCGCTCGCACGCGGCGATCATCGCCAGCAGCGCGACAGGCCGGCTGTACTTGATTGGTGGAAGGCGAGCCGGCGGCACGGCCGTCTCAACGATCTACGAAATCGATCTTGGAGACGGCCTGACTGGCGGGAGCGTCAGCACTTCAACCGCGACCCTGCCGTATTCCAACTACGGCGCGTCAGCCGTGGAAGATCCGCGCACAAAGCTCATCTACATTGTGGGCGGAACGGGAACCGAGGCAAGCAGCGTGAAGGTCTTCGACCCGATGACCGGACAGCTCTGGGTCTCGCGACTCGAATTGCCTGGCGCTTTGCGCGACGGCGGCGGCGCCTACGATCCTCTCAATCGGAACATTGTCTTTGCCGGAGGCTACAACGCCAGTTCGATCTGGCGCATCCCGGTTGGCGACGGTCCGCAGATCAAGATGGCCCGTTGGGATTGGCCGGCCGCGCAGCCAGCCGCCCAGGTCAACGCCATACACGGGGAGGGCCCCAAAGTCGCGGTGGGCACAAATGTTGGCGGCGCCGCCAACGGCTTGTATCTCTACGACGAAGGTGGCCGATCCAACCCGGCGCTTGGATTGACCAGTGGCCAGAATGTCAACGCTGTGCGCTACAGCGCCGCGGATGATCAGGCCTGGGTGGCATCCAACACAGGCCTGAAGATCTACGGCCCTGGCAACAGCATCTTCAACTACCCGGGCCTGCCTGCGGGCGCCATCAAGGCGGTCGACCTCTTTCCCGGATATGCCGTCACCGACGTCGCGCCGTTTGTTGCCCCGAACCTGAACGGGATGTGGTGGCGTGCCTACAGCCTGTTTTTCGGCTCGACCTGGGAAGAGCGCTTTAGTAATGAGGACATTCTCCATATCGAGCATCGCGCGCCCGGCGATGTGTGGGCCTGGCGATCGAATGGAAATGTCCGCCGGATGGAATACCGATATGATCCGTTTTCGTTCAGCTATGTGGTCACCGAGACCAACCGTGGGACATTGTGCGTAGTGGGTGTCCCGACCGGGATGGCTTTTGACAAGAACGGCGACTTGTGGCTGGTCGGGACCAACGACGCGCCAATTCTGTCCGGCCCGCAACAGCCGGTATCCTTTTCTGGCATCTGCCGGGTGGGCGATCCTGCCGGCGCCGTTTCCGTCAACGAGTTCATCTCGTCGCTGGGTGACGACGCGACCGGCGTCGCGGTCGACCGGGATGGCCAGATCTACGTCGGTTGGGCAAGCCGCGACGATGGATCCGCCCAGGGCACGGGAGGTCTGCAAGTCCTCCAGAATCTGAGCGGGACGGTGAGCACGGACGCGATGAACTGGATGACGGCGCCGGTTGGAAGCAAGGTCAGCTACAACAGCG
>JAGOCU010000287.1 GCA_017998555.1 Thermoflexales bacterium | reverse complement strand
ACCAGCGGCTTGAGTCGCTTGATGAGCTGGATGCACAGCCCCCACGGATCCCGGACGAAGGCGGTTGAGTCGCCGGATGGAAGCACGATCGTGCCGCCGTCGGCCTTTCCGCCCGCGGCAACCAGGGTGGCTCGATCGGCGTCCAGATCTTCCGACACGAAAGCGATGTGCTGGGTCCACATGCTGATCGCGCCGTAGTCGGGAAGCGGGCCATTCGGATTGTTGTAGAGCTCGATAACGAAGCGCCCGCCGGGCTCGCCGACGAAGTGGATGCCGGTTGGCCCGCCGCCCACGCGAATCATGACCATGCCCATGTGATCGATATACCAGGCCGCCTGCTTGGCCGGTTCCGGGACGTTATAGGCGGTGTGTTCGAATTTCATAGATCGCAAGTGTACTGGATGCGCTTGGATTCTGGGGGGCCATCCGGGAGATCCTCGATCATTGTTTCCGCGGAAGAACCGAAAATCGCGGCCAGGGTGATGGTCAGTGCGGAGTGGTCGGTTCGACCGCGCACACGCAGGATCAGTCCGCCGTCGCGGCGCTGGTGCAGGGTGAATTGACTCAGCGCATGCTGCTTCATCGCGATCGACACATCAATCGTGTTGACGATCCGGCCGTCGGGCGTGTGGAAGAGCACGGGGGGCCGGCCCTCGAGGTCGATCAGCGCAATGGCTTCGGGCGAGCGCGACACCGAGGCGAAATCGCCGGTGCGATAGCGCAGAAGCGGCAGATACGGATTGTTGCCGCCGGTGAGGGTGATCTCGCCGCGGGCGCCATCTGCGACAGGCAGATCATCGGGGCCGAGCAACTCGAGCAGGATGTCGGGCCTCAGCCAACGCCAAGCGCCTCCGGGATCGCGCGCGGCGAGCGGCCCGCTTTCATTCATCGAATACAGATCGATGACCGGGCATCCGAAACGGTTCATGAGTTGCTCCCGCAGTCGGGGAAGCAAGGTCATGGCCGTGCTGATGAGGGCGGTCGGCCGGATACGGACGGGCAGCCTGGCCAATTCGGCAAACGAGATCGGATCCCCACACACCAATTCGGGGCCGCAGGCGTCGAGAAACGTGACGGGATCGCCTGGGGCGCGCCAGTCGGCCGGATTCAGGTTGATCTTGACACAGCCGGCCATTCCCAGATATTGGGCCACCGATGCCCAGGTCCAGGTGCTGGCCTGAAAGGCGACCACAGCGATGGCGATTTTGTCCGGGCCACCGGCCAGCTTCAGACCGTGCAAGGCGAGCGCGCGCCGCATGAGCGGCACGTACTTGGCCAGGGCCTCGGCGTCGGTCGGAACATTGATCGGGTGCCCGGTCGTGCCGCTGCTTTGGTAGACCGCCATGCTGTCGTCCAGCGACGCGTCGTCGGGGACGAAGCGCCAGGGCGCTGCGGCGAGATCCGCCCGCTGAACCGATGGCACGGCCCCGAGCGCAGCGGGCGGCGCGCCCAGGGCCCGGTAATGGGGGACGAGGCGATAGCAATGTCTGATCAGATCAGGGAGCCAGGACTCACCTTGCTCCGGCGCATCGTCCAGGCCCTTTTCCCACGCCGCGATGCGGCCGAGAGCCGATTCAGACAGCCGCTCGGTGGCACGGTGGGTGAATCGCGGGGCGGCCGGATGCTCCGTGAGCCAGCGGAGCGTGCGCGCACCGCTCTCATTCAGCAACGGAAACCGGGCCACAGGGTCGTCGAATGGCATGGACTGGGCCAGTGTACATACGGTCCGCGGCCGATCCCTATGGAGTTTCTGGATACGCACGCCGGAAACTGGGTCCTCTTGCTCGCGGATTCGCGAAAACCGATGTAGAATATTTGTTCTACTTTTGATCTTCGTCGGATCTGGAGTCCAGTGTTCTCACTGGCGCCATCGGGGATGACGCCAAGGCAGGTTACAGATGAACAGATTATTCCGCAGCTTCGCCGCTCTCGCGGTGGCCTCACTCGGCCTGGGGTTCGGCCGTCCGGCGGCCACCCTGGCTGACACACCACCGCTGGTGCTCTCGATCGTGCCCGAGGCTTCGGTGGGGCAGTCTGAGCCGCCGCCCTCGACACGGGAGCAACTGCGTGAGGGGCCGGCAGCGCCCGACGCGATCCTGGCCGTGATTCCATTCACGACGCGCTTTAACCGCACGGTGCGCGGCGCGATGAGTTTCATCGGCAACACCAATATGACCTGCCAGGCCAGCACGACCTGCACGAACGCGCAGAATGGCGCGAACAACAACCTGAACGACACCTTTTTCATGGTGTATGTCAACAGTGACAGCGATAGCGCGACCTTCAACAGCAGCAATGCGACATTGTCGCTGCCGCCTGGCGCCCAGGTGCAATTTGCGCGGCTGTACTGGGGCGGGAATGCGGTGGCAGGCGTCGGCGGGACTGCGCCTCCAAATGTCGCGTTGAGCAACACGGTGCGTTTTGCCACGCCGGCCAGCGGCTATGTGACGGTGACCGGGTCTCTGCTGGGCATCAACAACAATACGGGCCAGAGCGTTATCTACTCCGCCTATGCCGATGTGACGAGCCTGGTGCAAGCGGCCGGCGCCGGCGCCTATACGATCGCCAACGTGCAGGCGGGCACCGGGGTAAGAAACGACGTCGGAGAGAGCGGCGGCCTGTTTGCAGGCTGGTCGCTTGTGGTCGTCTATACCGATCCTGCCAATTCGCTGCGCAGCATCACCGTGTGGGACGGCTTTGGCCGCATCGAACCCAACACCCAGGGCGAAGCCATGATTGGCGGGTTCGTGACGCCTCCTACGGGCCCGCTCAGCGCCACCGTTGGCGTAGTGGCGTGGGAAGGTGACTTCGGCCTGACGGGCGATCGCCTGCAGGTGACCGGCCTCGATGTGAGTGGCGCCCTCAATCCGGCGACGAATTTCTTCAATGGCAGCGTCTCAGCGTATGGGACGCAAGTGCCACGCTCGCCGAGTTACGCCAATCAGCTTGGCATCGACGTCGATATGGTGGACGCCAGCAACCGGTTTTCAAACGGTCAGACGGTGGCGACGCTCACCCTGCCGACGGCGGGCGACAACTACTACGCCGGTGTGGTGGGTCTGATGGTTGAGGTTTATGAACCTGAACTGCACCTGACAAAGACCGCCGCCGACATCAACGGCGGAGTGCTCAACCCCAATGACATCATTCGCTGGACGCTCGCGATGACGAACACCGGGGTCGACACCGCCACCAATGTCATCCTGCGCGACGTGATCCCTGCCGGTACGACCTACGTGCCTGGATCGCTGCTCGTGGCGGTCGACCCAGGCGGCGCGACGGGAACGAAGACCGACCCTGCCGGCGACGACACCGCCGAATATGACGGCGGCGGCAACCGGGTGGTCTTCCGGCTGGGTCTCAACGCCAACAGCGCGAGCGGCGGCAAGCTTGCCCCCGGCGCGGTGGCCCGCGTTCAGTTCGATACCCGGGTGGGCGCATACGCCCCGCCGTTGATCGCGGATGGGAGCGTTCTGTCCAATACCGGCGTGACAAACTACAACGGCGAGACGCTCGGCAACCAGTATGTTTTGACTGCCACGGCGGTGACCAGCGTCACGGTCGTCGTTCCTGATGTAAGCGTATCCAAAACGGATGCCGGCGCCATCGTCGCTCCGGGCGAGACCGTGATCTATACGATAACGGCCGTCAACGCCTCAGTGGTGTCGACGATGACCGGCATCGTCCTGACCGAAACCCTGCCGGCCTTTACGACCTTTGGCGGCTCCCCGGGCTGGGTCCAGTCGGGTGTGAGCAACCAATACGTGTACAGCGACGGCACGCTCTTTCCGGGAGGCACGCTGGTTGTGCCCTTTGCGGTTCGGTTATCCGAGAATGCGCCGTTCACGCTGACGTTCCTGACCAACATCGTGCTGGTCGGCGACAGCGGGTCAAATGGGCCCGACAACAATCC
>JAGOCU010000286.1 GCA_017998555.1 Thermoflexales bacterium | reverse complement strand
ATGCTGGCGCACTATGCCTACACCGATGGGCTGCTGGCCAAAAAGCTGGCGGCTGAAGCGGCGGGCGCAAGCGACGTCCGGAACGGGCTCAGGGTGGCCCGCAATGGGACCCACGGGAAACATGCCTGAGCTGCGGGCAGTTCCGACGGGTGTCGCACTCGTTTTGGTGTGAAGCGTGCTTCGGCGCGCTTTTCAAAGAATATTCATGAGGAGGAACCGTATATGAACCACGAGCTCAAGACTCGGACATTGACTTTCTCCCGCCTGATGGCGGGGATGGCGATGGCATCGTTCGTGCTGGCCGCCTGCGGCCCGGCACCCGCAGCGCCGACGGCTGCGCCGGCAGCGACTGCGGCGCCCAAGCCCACCGAGGCCGCCAAGCCTGCCGCCACCGCCGCGCCCGCGGCGACCGCCGTGCCTGCCGCGCCAACAGCGGCGCCCAAGCCGGCTGAGCCGACCAAGCCCGCGGCTGGCCCCCCGCCTGCAAATGCCGGAAACGTCATCATCGGCGCGTTCGACCAGGGCCCGGGCGGCTTCCCCGAGCGCTTCAACAACTTCCAGGCCGGCGCCGGCCACTACGCCTTCGAGTTCTATCTCAGCAAGCTCGTCCGCTATTGCGACACGACGTTGAGCAAGATGTGCGGCGACATGGCTGAGAAGTGGGAAGTCTCGCCGGACGGCAAGACCCTCACCTTTAGCATCCGCGACATGAAGTGGCACGATGGCAGCGCGGTCACCGCCGCTGACGCGGCCTTCACCATCGAGCGCAACTTCAACAAGGTCGACAGCCGCTACTCGGGCAACTTTGCCGCGATCTCCGGCGCCGCGGGCTACGACCCGGCCAAGGGCAGTCTGTCCGGCCTGACCGTCGTCGATCCGAAGACCTTGAAGATCTCGCTTGACAAGCCGCAGCCCGCTCTGCTGGATACCCTGTCCTTCATCGGCATCATCCAGAAGAAGCAGTGGGAGAAGGTCGCCCCCGGTGAGATGGCCGCCAGCTCGATCTGGTCGAACGGCATCATCGGCAGCGGCCCGTTCGTCTTCAGCAAGTACCTCCCCGGGCAATACACCGAGTTTGTGCCCTTCGCCGACTACTACGGCGGCAAGCCCAAGGCCGAAAAGCTGATCAACCGCTACTTCCCTGAGGCGGGCACGGCCCTGATCGCGCTGCAGAAGGGCGAGATCGACTTCAGCTATGTCACCGTCGATGAGCTGGACAAGCTCAAGACCAATGCCGATCTGAAGATCATCGAAGGTCCGTCGCTCGTGGGCCAGTCGATGTATCTGAACCTGCGGATCAAGGGTCTTGACAACCTCAAAGTTCGCCAGGCGATCATGACTGCCATTGATCGCGACCTGATCATCAAGACCCTTTGGAAGGGCACCGCGCTGCCGAGCAACTGCTTCTTCTCGCCGGCCGGCCCCTACAACGCCAAGGACGCCGATCCGTACAAGTTCAATCTTGACAAGGCCAAGGCCCTGGTCAAGGAATCAGGCGTCGATCTGGCTGCGCTGGGCGAGCTTCAGTTCCTGACCTACTACAACGACCAGTTGACGAAGGACATGCTGGCCGTCATCACGGAGCAGCTTGGCGCGATCGGTTTGAAGTTGAAGATGCGCTATGTCGACACGCCGACCTTCAACACGGAGTTCTACAACGCCGATCCCAAGTGGGCGTTCGGCTGGGTGGGCGCCGGCAACGGCCCTGAGCCCGACAACGTCTACACCTCGCATCACTCGAGCGAAGAGTGGCCGAAGGGCATCAACATCAACGTGATCAAGAATGCCGAACTGGACAAGCTGCTCGATGCCGGTCGGGTTGAGCTCGATCCCGCCAAGCGGACCGAGATCTACCAGAAGGTCTGCAAGCTGAGCAACGAGAATGTCTTCCGCGCTTACATGCTGGAGAGCACCCGCTACGGCGCGGCCAGCAAGAAGCTCGGAAACTTCATCTACACCCCGTCCCCGGGCGGCGGCCGTTACCTGGCCTTCCCCGAGAAGTGGACCAAGAACTAGCCTGATGCGCGCGACCGCCATCTTCGGGTGTCCCTTCGATGGCGGTCGGTTCGCAAATCATTGCCGGACTAGATATTCCCCGGCGAAGCCGGGGAATATCTAGTCCGGCGCCCCGGACGCCAGTTTGAAAGAGAGGGACTGACCCATGGCCCAGTACATCATTCGCCGCGTGCTGATCAACATCCCGGTGCTGATTGGGATCACCATGGCGGTCTTCATGCTGATCTCGCTGGCTCCCGGCGATCCTCTGTCCGCATACATCAGTCCGGAGCTGGGCCGCGATCCTGAAGTCATCGCCGCGCTGAGGACGAAGTTGGGCTTTGACCAGCCCCTGCCCATTCGATACCTGAACTGGCTGGGCCAGGCGGTTCAGGGGAATCTCGGATTTCGACTCAAAACCTTTGAGCCGGTCTGGCCGATCATCCTGCAGCGCGTCCCGGCGACGCTCATGCTCATGGCCTCCGCGCTGTCCATCGGCATCCTCGTCGGCGTGCCGCTCGGGATCTTCTCCGCGTTGCGCAAGTACTCGTTGCCGGACTTGTTTCTCACCGGCGGGGTTTTCCTCGGCATCAGCACGCCCGCTTTTCTGATCGGCCTGGGCTCGCTGTATGTCTTCTCACTCGGTCTGCGGCTCTTTCCAGCCGGAGGCATGCATACCCTGGGCCAGGAGGAGAGCGTCCTCGATACCCTCCACCATCTCGCGCTGCCGGCGCTCATCTTGAGCGCCAACTACATCGCCAGCATGCTGCGCTATACCCGGGCAAGCATGCTAGATGTGATCAGCGAACAGTATGTGACGACGGCCCGAGCCAAGGGGCTGTCCGAGCGGGCGGTGATCCTCAAGCATGCCCTGAGCAATGCCCTCATCCCCATCGTCACCGTCATCGGCTTTTCGATTCCCAACCTGCTTGCCGGGGCCGTCTTTACCGAGACCATCTTCGCCTGGCCTGGCATGGGCTCCGTGTTTATTGATGGCGTCACCTCGCGCGACTTCCCGCTCATGATGGGCGTGACCCTTGTCACGGCGACGGCGGTCCTTTTCTTCAACCTGTTGACCGACATCGTCTACGCCCTGATCAACCCCAAGATTCGCTACGCCTGACCGGCGGCAGGAAACGACATGCTTACTCCAGCAACCGCTCAAAGCCTCGCAACCGGTAACTCGCCCACCCAGCGGGCATGGAAGCGTTTCCGACGCAGCAAGCTCGCCCTGATCGGCCTCGTCGTTGTCGCCATCATGACGATATTGGCGATCGCCGCGCCGATCGTCGCTCAGCAGGATCCGCTCAAGAACGACCTGCTCAATCGCTCCAAGCCGCCCACCGCCGAGCATATTTTCGGCACGGACAGGACCGGCCGGGACATCTTCTCGCGCACGATCTACGGCGGGCGGATCTCGCTCCTGGTCGGCCTGGTGGCCGTCACGCTGTCCGTTTCAATCGGGACGGTGCTGGGTCTTGTCTCGGGTTTCTACGGTGGGCTTATCGACAACATCGTGATGCGCCTCACAGATGTGATCATGGCCTTCCCGCCGATCATCATCATCATGGCCGCCGTCCCGATCGTCGCCAACCTGCTCCCGAGCGAGGCCACCATCTACGGGATCATGGCGGTCATCGGGCTGCTTACCTGGCCCCAATTGGCCCGCCTCATCCGCGGGCAGACGCTGATCCTGCGCAACGCCGAATATGTCGTCGCCTCCGAGAGTCTGGGCGCGAGCAAGGGACGCCAGATGTTCGTCCATATCCTGCCCCAGACCCTGGCCTCCTTGTTGGTGTTTGCCACGTTTGGCATCGCCAACGCCATCCTGCTCGAGGCCGGATTGAGCTTTCTTGGCCAGGGGGTGCAGCCGCCCACCCCGAGCTGGGGGAACATGGTCGAGACCGCCCGCAGCCTCGACATCCTCGAGAACCTGCCCTGGACGTGGTTTGCGCCGGGCA
>JAGOCU010000025.1 GCA_017998555.1 Thermoflexales bacterium | reverse complement strand
CGTTGAGAAAAGTGCCGTTTTTGCTCTCGAGGTCGGTCAGGAGGAAGCCGGTGTCGGTGCGCTCGATCTTGGCATGCTTGCGCGAGACCTGGCGCTCGGGGAGGAGCAGGTCGGTCTCGCCGGCCTCACGGCCGATGATGACGACATCGCTGTCAAGGAGCCAGCGCTCGCCGGCCTTCTGCCCATTCTGGATGATGAGCATCGGTGCGTCCTGATTCATGTGCCCGCATTTTAGCGGGTGAAGCCGGTAAAATTGGACGCGTGTTGACCGTCGGCGCCACACTGCGCAATCGCTACCGCATCGTCAGCCCCATCGGACAGGGGGGGATGGGCTCGGTGTATCTGGCTGAGGACCTCCGGCTCGAGGGCCGCAAGTGCGCGCTCAAGGCCGTCCGGATTGATCCCAACGCCAGCGAGACTGCGATCGAGCAGCTCCAGCACCAGTTTCGCCACGAGGCCAGCATCCTCGCCCGACTTGATCACCCGAATCTCCCGAAAGTGTCGGACTACTTCACCGAGAACACCCTCGACTACCTGGTCATGGACTACGTGGCCGGCAAGGACCTCAAGGAACTCATGGACGACGCGCGCCGCAACGGGCGAATGCTGTCCGAATTCGAGGTCCTAAATTGGGCCCGTCAGTTGTGTGATGCGCTGGACTACATGCA
The DNA here is from genome assembly GCA_017998555.1 of Thermoflexales bacterium. Taxonomy (GTDB): domain Bacteria; phylum Chloroflexota; class Anaerolineae; order J036; family Brachytrichaceae; genus Brachythrix. The sequence continues at coordinate 14,122 of JAGOCU010000025.1, read as the reverse complement.
CACGCAGGAGACGCCCGTGCTGCACCGCGACATCAAGCCCGGCAACATCCGGCTCGCGCCCAGCGGGGTGATCAAGCTGGTCGACTTCGGGCTGGTCAAGCTGGTCGGCAAGGACGACTCGCGCACAATTACAGTCCTGCAGGGGCGCGGCACAGCGGCTTACACCCCGCTCGAACAATACGGCGAAGACGACGCCCACACCGACGCGCGCTCGGACATCTACTCGCTCGGCGGCACGTTGTATCACCTGCTCACCAACCAGGCCCCGGCCGAAGCCAAACAGCGCTTTCTCAAGCCGGCCGCGCTGTTGCCCATGCGCGAGCTCAACCCGGCCGTCAGCGAGCGGGTCGAGACCGCCGTGATGCAGGCCATCGCCATGCACCCGGACGATCGGCATCCGACCGTGGCCGAGTTCCGCGACCGCCTGTTCGGCGACGGCGCCCCCCGCCCGCAGGACAGCCCACCGCAGGCCAGTGCCGCCGACGTCATCCGGGCCAACGCGGTCTGGATCGCGCTGGCGCTGGTGGCCGCGGTGGCCGGGCTGCTGGTTTCTCTGCGATAGGGGCCTAAGCGGCGCCGGGCCCTTCGACGGGCTCAGGGCCCGGCGCCGCTTAGGCATTTCTGCCTATTGCCCGCCCACACTCGGTCAGGTATCGTCACCCCGTGCCGATCACACGCCTTTTGCGCCTTGCCGCCGGTCTTCTCCTTGCGGGCGGACTGGGCGCCTGTTCCAGCGCTGCTGCCAGTGCGCCCCCCACGCCGCCAGCGGCGGCGATCTCCGCCCCGGGAGCCTCGCGCGGCGAACAACTTTTTAATCAGACCTGCGCCGCCTGCCATGGCGTGCGCGCCACCGGCACCCAGATCGGCCCACCGCTGGTGGACAAGATCTACGAGCCAAGCCACCACTCCGACGCTGCTTTCCTCCTGGCCGTGCGCAACGGCTCGGTCCAACATCACTGGAAATTCGGGAACATGCCCGCCCAGCCTACTATCACTGACGCCGAAACCCGCGAAATCACGCAGTATGTGCGCGCGCTTCAACGCGAAGCCGGCATCCGCTAAATGAAGCCGACGCAAGTGTGCGCTGATGAAATAGGCGATCTATCCGCAGATTACGCAGATTTCCGCCGATTCCTTTTTCTTATTCGCGCGGCGCTTGTCCAAGATCCGCGGAAGTCTGCGTAATCTGTGGACGCACAAAAAAACTCTCCCAAACCATGAACCAAACGTTTTCCCGGCGCAGCTTTCTGCGCACCCTTGGCGCTGGCGGTGCCCTGATTGCGGCCGGCGGCATCACCGCCTGTGCCGTTCCGCCAAGCCAGCCTGCGGCCCCGGCCGTTGCCGGAGCGACGCCGCGCGGGGCCAGCAGTGGCTTCAGCCCGGACATCGAGCTCAATCTGCGCGCGGCAGCCGGCAACGCCCAAATCCTGCCCGGCAAGAGCACGGCCGTATGGGGCTATCAAGCCAGCCTGGCCAAGGGCGATGCCTCGAGCCTGGTCACCCTGAAGGACAGCTATCTGGGCCCCATCATTCGGGCACAGAAGGGCCAGCGCGTGCGGATCAACTTCAAGAATGATCTTCCGGCCGGGCATCCCAGCATCGTGCACTGGCATGGCCTGAATCTGCCTGAGGACATGGACGGCCACCCGCGCTTTGCGATTCAGCCGGGACAATCCTACGTTTACGAATTCGAGGTCATTGATCGGGCCGGCTCATACTGGTTCCACCCCCACCCGCACGAGCAGACCGGAGTGCAGGTCTACAACGGTCTGGCCGGCATGTTTCTGGTCAGCGATCCTGAAGAGGCGGCTGCCGGCCTGCCCTCAGGCGCCTGCGATATTCCGCTCGTCATTCAAGACCGCGCCTTTGACGCGGACAATCAGTTTGTGTATCTGGGCGGAGCGGGCAGCATGCCGGCCAACCCGGGTGCGCCCGCGGGCGGCATGCCGGGCCACAACATGCCGGGGATGGGCGGGATGATGGGCGGTTCCGCGACACCCGCTCCAGGCAGCGGAATGGGCATGCAGGGGATGATGGACCAGATGATGGGCTTCCTCGGCACGCGAATCCTGGTGAACGGCAAGCCCGACTACAGCATGTCGGTCGCCACCCGGGCGTATCGGTTGCGGCTGCTGAACGGCTCCAATGCCCGGATCTACAAACTGGGCTGGAGCGACAGCAGCCCCGTCATCGTGATCGGCACCGACGGCGGCCTGCTCGAGAAGCCGGTCGAGAAGCCATATGTCATGCTTTCGCCGGGCGAGCGGGTCGAGATCTGGGCGGATTTCAGCCGGCTCAAGGTCGGGGCCGAGATCACCCTGCAGAGCCTGAAATTCGAGGGCGTCGATGACCACGGGGGCATGATGGGCGGGATGATGGGCGGCAGCGGGCCGGAACAAGGCACCCCGATGACGCTGTTCAAGGTCAAAGTCGAGCGCGAGGAGAAGGAAACGCTGAGCCTGCCCCGCGCGCTGTCGTCGATCACCCGCCTGCGGGCCGAGCAGGCCGTGAACGCGGCCAGCCCGCGCCAGGTTGGGTTGACCCTCAACGGCATGCAGTGGTTGATCAACAACCGGACCTTTGAGATGGACAGCGTGCTGCCCGAGGAGACAATCAAGCTGGGCACGACCGAGGTCTGGGAGATCGTCAACAAGCTGAATCCCGGACAGATGATGGACGCCAACGGGATGGCCCATCCGATCCATATTCATGGCGGGCAGTTCCAGGTGCTCAACCGCGAAGTTCTGCCGCAGCTCAAATCCGGCTGGGACACTGTGCGCGAGGGCTGGACGGACGAAGGCTGGAAGGACACAATCCTGGTGATGCCCGGCGAGACGGTTAAGCTCGCGATGAAGTTTGAGCGTTACAAGGGACTCTATCTGTATCACTGCCACAACCTGGAGCACGAATCGAGCGGGATGATGCGCAACTACCGCGTCGCGTGACGCCCAACTGAAACCCGCTGATGTTTGCGCGAATGAAATGCGCGATCTATCCACAGATTACGCAGATTTCCGCCGATTCGTTTTCCGTGTCCGCGCGGCGCATGTCCAAATCCGCGGAAATCTGCGTAATCTGTGGATAAACGATTTGCGCCTGACACGGCGATATCTTGACAAACGCGATTGAGGGTCGAAACCGATTCTGGGAGGTTGACGCCCTGCGCGGAATGGCTGTGGCAGCGATGGTTTTCTTCCACTTCATGTGGGATTTGTGGTACTTCGGGCTGACCACGCAAGACGTCGGATCGCCGCCGTGGCAGCATTTTGCGCGCGCCATCGGCGGCACGTTCATCTTTGTGATGGGCGTCGCGGTGGCGATCCGGTCCTCACGCACGGGCCCACCCGTCGGGCCCTGGCTTGCCCGGCGCGCGCTGATCCTGCTTGGGTTGGCCGCCCTGATTTCGATCGGCACGGCCGTCTTCGCCGGGGATGCCTGGGTGCGCTTTGGGATCCTCCATCAGGCGGGTCTGGCGATGGTGTTGGTGATTCCGTTCGTGAAGGTTCCCGCCGGCTGGAACGCGGCGATCGGCGCGAGCCTTTTCGCCCTGGGGTTGTGGCTGAACACGCTCAGCACCCCCACCCCATGGTTGCTCCCCGTGGGCGTGCCCCAGGCGGGTGTGGCGATGCTGGACTACTACCCGCTCCTGCCGTGGTTCGGCCTGGTGTTAGCCGGGCTGGCGGCCGGCCGGACGCTCTATCCCGGCGGTGGGGCGCGCTTCCGGATTCCGGATCTATCCGGCTCGCCGGTCACGCGCGGCCTGGGCTGGCTGGGTCGGCATTCGCTCGCCGTTTACGTGATTCATCAGCCGGTTCTGATCGGCTTGCTGCTGGCCGCCCGTGGCGCCGGCGTTGTTTGACACACGGAGTAACTCAACCCATGACCAGCATGCCCATCGCTTATCCGCAACCCGTTTCGCGCGGCGCCTGGATCGGGCGGCACTGGCTCGGCGTTTTCAACGTCGCTTTTGGCGCATTCGTCCTGTTACCCTTCGCGGCGCCTGTACTGATGGCGCTCAACGCCCAATCCCTGGCGCGCGTGCTGTATTTCGTCTACAGTTTCGTCTGCCACCAACTGCCCGAGCGCTCCTGGTTTTTGTTCGGCCCAAACTTCACCTTTCCGCTGGCGCGCTTTGTCGAACTCACCGGAAGCGCCAATCCGCTCGTGCTGCGCGAGTTCATCGGAAACGCCGAGATGGGCTTTAAGGTAGCCTGGTCGGATCGGATGGTGTCGCTGTATTCGAGTTTCTGGGCGGGCAGTCTGATCTACGCCGCCCTGCGCCGCCAGATTCGGCCGCTGGCGTTCGTCCCCTTCATCCTGCTGCTGGTGCCGCTGGCCGTTGACGGGTTGACTCACATGGTCTCGGACATTCAGGGGCTGGGAATGGGCTTCCGCGACACGAATGCGTGGCTGAGCGCGCTTACCAACGCCGCGCTCCGACCAGATTTCTATGCCGGGGACGCATGGGGATCCTTCAATTCAGTCATGCGCCTGGCCACGGGCGTGGCGGCCGGACTGGGAGTTGCCTGGCTTGTGCTGCCGCGGCTCGATTCACTTGTTGGCGGGATCGCGCCCCAACAACCAAACCGTCAACCCCAGGGCAAGACCCACGGCGGCGCATATGGCAATCGCAACAAGCAGCCAGATGGATTGAATCGTCATCATCATGATTGACTGCTTGAATCGTCGGCCTGATGGGGCATCAATGCCATAGGCATATTTGCCTACGCGGGACTGGCCGACTCGCCAGTGCAACCCGGGCGCGGTTTCTGTATCGTCTATCCGGACCGCGGCGCCCTTCCAGCGTTCTGGTCGCAGGCTCCGGGAAGAAGGAAATAACATTGAGCACTCACATTCGTCGGCCCAGAATCGTTAGCGTGGCGATGCGGCCGTGGCCGGCCCTGGTCGCCGTGTTGCTGGCGGTCAGCCTCCTCGGAACGGCTTGCGCTGCCAACGGACCAGATGAGACGCATGGCATGCCCATGGCAGCGGCGCAGGACTTGCCAGAGCTCGTGCTGAAGGCCGCCCCGCGCACGGTTTTGGCGTATCGACTTGCGTCGCAACAGGAGACGCTTCTGCGCCGGATCCCGTGCTACTGCGGATGCGCTGCCATCGGGCATCGCGACAACTATGACTGCTATGTGTCCGGCGTCGAGCCCGACGGACGTTTGCGTTACGACATCCACGCTTTTGGCTGTGTCATCTGCGTCAACATCACCCACGACGCCCTGCGTTTGAAACAGGAAGGCAAATCCCCGGGCGACATTCGCGCGCATATCGATCTGACCTACGCCGAAAGCGGAGCCGGAACCCAAACCGTCATGCCCTGACGTTGGCTATAAAGCCAGGCGCTCGGAAGCAAAGGAGAAACATGCGACCCACCCACCGAAAACACCGATCGGCGCAACGACAAATATCGCCGCTGCTGATCCTCGCCGGTATCGCCGCGCTGGCGCTGGCCGCCATCGCCGCACTGAGCGCGGGCACGCAGCCTCAGGCCCAAAGCGTCCCGATCGAAACACGCGGCGCGCCGAAGCTCAAGGTCGACTTTGAAACGATCGACCTTGGCAACTTGCCGCTGGGAACGACAACACGCGCGACTTTCCGCGTGTCGAACGCGGGCGACCAGCCGCTGCGCCTGGCAAAAGCCCCCTGGGTTGAGGTGCTCGAGGGGTGCTGACCGCCTGTCCCGACCATCGGTTCGATGGTCATCAATCCCGGGGAACAGACGTACCTCACTATGGAGTTCATGATGCATGGCGAGATGGGCGGCAAGCACGTCTTCAGGGTGCATGCGCCGACAAACGATCCCACCCAGTCCGACAAGACCCTTAACGTGTTATCCAACTGGGTGCGATAAGCGCCCGGCGGAGCCAATCAATCAGCAGGCGCGCGGACATTTCTCGAATGTCCGCGGGCCGCGACCAAAGGAAACAGAACGAATATGCCTACAATCAATCTCAGGAGCCATGTCCGCGCCGGCGCGCTTTTTGCGGCAGCCCTAACGCTAAGCGCGTGCGCGGCGGCCGCCACCCCGACCCCAGCAGTTCCGGCGATGGGCGCCATGTCCGGCATGAACACCGCAAACGCTCCGACAGTGCCGGCGGGCATGGCCTATGTGGATGGCAAGGAAATCTACTTCATGCATACCGAGGTATCGGATGCGGGGATCGCGAAGCTGCTGAGCGGGATGATGAACTCACCCGTGCTCGAGGTGCCCTCCCTGGCAAAGGCGCCGGCAGAGATGCTCGCCGACGTGTATGTATTCAAGAATGGCATCAAGGGCATGGGCCCGCTGGGCTTCCAGCCGGATGTGTTTGACAATCCGCCAGGCAGCCCAGGTTATACGCCGCTTCGCCGGCTGGTGCTTGTCACCTGGAAGGATGAGAAGTCCTCGCGCGAACTGAAGTCACTGGCGGATGTCAAGGCCGCCGAAGGCAAAGCCGAAATCACTTTTGAGCGCCCGGGCGTGGTGATCAACATGCCCTTCGTCACCTGGCCCGCCGGCCGGCGATGACGCAAGCGGAAAGATCTCACAATATGACGGTGATGCCGGGCGTTCCACGCGTGCTGGTGGTCGACGACGAGCCCGGCATCGTCAGCGCGATCAAAGCCTATCTCGAGCAGGAGGGCTACGCCGTGTCCGTCGCCGCCGATGGGGACGCGGCCGTGCTCGCGGCGCGCGCCTTCAAGCCGGAGCTCGTGATCCTGGACGTGATGCTGCCGGGCAAGGACGGCTTTCAAGTTCTGCAGGCGCTGCGGCGCGAGTCCGAAGCGTATGTCCTGATGCTGTCCGCCCGGGCGCAGGAGATGGACAAAATCGTTGGTCTGACCGAAGGCGCCGATGACTACATGACCAAGCCGTTCAGCCCGCGTGAGCTCGTGGCCCGGGTGAAGGCGCTGCTGCGCCGCGCACGCCCAGGCGCGCGGACAAACTCGTTGTTGTCCTTCCAGCATCTTCGGATCGACCCGGACGCCCGCCTGGTGTGGAAGGACGATCGGCTGCTTGAATTGACCGCCCTTGAGTTTGATCTCCTTGTCGCGCTCGCCCGGCACAACGGGCGGGTGTTGAGTCGCGACCAGATCATCGAGCAAGTCTGGGGCGCCGACTTCTATGGCGATGATCGCGTCGTGGATGTGCACTTGGGACATTTGCGGCGCAAGCTGCAGGACGGCGCTTCCGACCCGGCGATCATCGCCACGGTGCGCGGAGCGGGATATCGTTTTGACGATGTGGCGGCATGAAAGCCCTTGCATTCCTTCGGCGCAGCTTGTTGGCCAGGTTGCTGGCGTCCTATCTCGCCGTCGCCGCGGTCACCCTTGCGGCCATGGCAACCGTGGCCCAGCTCAGCGCACCCGGCGCACTGGACCGCCACATGACGAATACGGCAGATCTTCATGGCTACGACGTCGCGATGGGCGGCATGATGAGCGATCTGCGGGCCAACGTGATGGCAACCGTGAACGAGGCGCTGCTGATCGGCGGTGTAGTCTCGGCCAGCGTGACGCTGGTGGTGAGCGTCATCATCGCCCGGCGCATTGCGCTGCCCGTACGCGCCGTAACAGTTGCCAGCCGCGGTATTGCCGCCGGCAGCTATGGCCACCGTGTGCCGGAGACGTCCGGCGATGAGATTGGAGAGCTGGCCCTGTCCTTTAACCAGATGGCGCGCCAGTTGGAACAGACGGAACAACGGCGAGTTGAACTGATCGGCACTGTCGCCCATGAGCTGCGGACGCCGCTTTCGACCCTGCAATTACAGGCGCAGGGCATGCTGGATGGCGTGCTACCCTGGGATGCAAATGCGCTGCTGGAGATGCAGCGCGAATTGGCACGCCTTCAGCGGCTTGTGATGGATCTCGAGGAGTTATCCAGGGCGGAAGCCGGGCAAGTGACGCTCGATCTGCGCACGGTCAACATCGCCGATCCCATCATCGCGGCCGCAAAGCGGTTGCAGTTACAGTACGACGGCAAGTCCGTAACACTGCGCGTGGACGCGCCACCGGATTTGCCCACTGTGCGGATCGACGCGCACCGTATTACCCAGGTTCTGGTGAATCTGCTGGGCAATGCGCTTCACTACACGCCATCGGGTGGACAGGTCACCGTCCGCGCTCGGGCCGACCGCCATGAATTGCGGGTCGAGGTCCGCGACACCGGCATCGGCATTTCGCCCGAACATTTGCCGCACGTATTTGAGCGATTTTACCGGGTGGACAAATCGCGCTCGCGGGCAGGCGGCGGAAGCGGTATCGGGCTCACAATTTCACGTCACCTTGTTGATGCCCATGGCGGCCGTATTGGCGCGTTCAGCATGGGCGATGGCCAAGGCAGCACGTTTGAATTTGCCCTCCCGCTGTCAGCGTCCTCTCGTCCATGGGCCGGCGCCGGCCCAGCGCAATAGCGCAGCCCCGCGAGCTTCATCAGATCTTCATCCAACCTTCTTCATAGCGATATCGACAGGCCGCAGACTGTTGTGTATCGGATCATGACGCGCCCAACTCGGACGAACCGTCATCCCGAAAGGAAAAACAAAATGGACCGAAATCTTCTCAAACCCCTCATCGCGGTGGTCGCTGCGGCCGCCGGGCTCGGAATCTGGCAATTTGCCAGGGCATCTTCGCCTCCGGCTCCGCCGGTCGCGCAGGTGACCCAGACCGATGGCGGCGCCATGCCGGCCGACCATGCGAGCCATCACATGGCAACCGCCGGAAGCGCAAACATCTATACGGGCACGCTGCCGTATATGGGCGACATGACGAACTCGGCCAACATGAGCGACATGACGAACTCGGCCAACATGAGCGACATGATGAAGTCAGGCGACATGAGCGCCATGATGAAGTCAGGCGACATGAAAGCCATGATGAAGTCAGGCGACATGAAAGCCATGATGAAGTCGGACGACATGAAAGCCATGATGAAGTCCGGCGACATGGGCGCCATGATGGACTCCGCCGACATGGGCGTCATGATGAAGTCCGGCGACATGAGCGCCATGATGGACTCCGCCGACATGAGCGCCGCCGACAAGCAAGAGTGCCTCGATGCGGCCGGCAACGCAGGCGCGATGCAGGCGCACATGGCTCGAATGTCGCAGAAGCCGGGTCACATGCAACCCGACTCGGAACCCGCCAAGTAAACGTTTCCCCTTCTCCTGGTTTCGCGGGCCCGAGTCCTCCTGTTCGGGCCCGTGAACGATTCACTGAAAGAGCTATGACCACTGACACATTTCGAACCCTTCAACTTCGGCTCCGCCCGAATCTCAAATGGCTGATCCTGGCCGCAATCCTCGTGGCGGTCGCGATCGTCGCGATCACCTTGCTCGCATTCGCACCGCAAGCGATTACGACGCTGCTGCCGTTCGCGCCTCTGGCCCTTTGTCTCCTCATGCACGTGTGGATGATGCGCAACCACGGCGGCCAGCGGGAGTGATATCCCCCGCCCCGGCGTACGCCGGGGCGGGGGATATCACTCCCGAATAACGTTCTGTTAGGAGCGCTAGGCACAATGGCCCATGGCGCGCCTAAGGTTTCCTCTGTAAGCTGTATCGAGAAAGAGGAAAACTCAATGGCAATGAAAGAAACAACCCTGACCGTCGGCGGCATGCTGACCGCCGGCTGCGCCCGCAACGTCGAGCGCGCGGTGATGAAGCTGTCCGGCGTCCATCACGTGAACGCCAACCCCATCAATGAGACGGCGACCGTCCACTACGACGAGGCGCTCGTCTCGCTTGCCCAACTACGAGAAGCAACGCGTGACTGCGGCTATGTGTGCCGCGGCGAAACGGCGCCCGATCATATGGGAATGGGCCATGCCGGCCATGTCATGCCGGCGCCCGCGGCGATGGACCACAGCGCCCATGCCGGCCAGGCCATGCCGGCGCCCGCGGCGATGGACCACAGCGCCCATGCCGGCAAGGCCATGCCCGCGCCCGCGGCGGTTGATCACAGCGCCCACGCGATGCCCGCGCCCGCGGCGATGGACCACAGCGCCCACGCCGGCCACGCCATGCCCGCCGGCGCGATGGAGGACCACAGCGCCCACGGCGGCCGGCCCGGCATGACCGCGGCAGACATGGAGCGCGACATGCGCGGGCGCTTCTTCGTCGCCCTGGCCCTCACCATCCCCGTCTTTCTTCTGTCGCATCTCGCCACCCAGATTCTGGGCATCCACATCCAGCTTCCATTCGGCCTGAGCGACAAGCTGTTCGGCTTTGCGCTGACCACGCCCATCGTCCTCTACGGAGCATGGCCATTTTACGTTGGCGCGCGCAACGGCCTGCGCCAGGGCGTGCTCAACATGAGCGTGCTGGTCTCGCTCAGCGTGCTGACCGGCTACGTCTTCTCGGTCGCAGCGACGTTTCTCTTCGACGGTACGGTCTTCTACGAGGCCGCTGCCATGCTGACCACCTTTGTCCTGTTCGGGCACTGGATGGAAATGCGCTCGCGCCGCAGCGCGAACCAGTCGATCGAGACCCTGCTCCGCCTCGCGCCCGCCACGGCCACGGTCGTGCGCGATGGCGTCGAGACTCAGATTCCGGCCGAGCAGCTCATCGTCGGCGATTTGGTGCGGGTGAAACCCGGCGAGAAGATCGCCGTCGACGGCCTGGTTGTCGAGGGCGAGTCGAGCGTCGACGAGAGCGCGCTCACGGGCGAGTCGCAGCCGGTAAAGAAGACGGCCGGCGCGACCGTCATCGGCGCGACCCTGAACAAGACCGGCGCCTTCACGTTTCGGGCCACAAAGGTCGGGGCTGATACGGCTCTGGCCCAGATCGTGCGGCTCGTGGCCGCGGCCCAGAACAGCAAGGCACCCGCCCAGCGCCTGGCCGACCGAGCCGCCCATTACCTGGTCCTGGTGGCTGTGATCGGCGGGATCCTGACGTTTCTGCTGTGGTACTTCGTATTGGCGGCCCGCTTTATGCCAGCCGACGCCGACCGGCTGGTGTTCTCGCTCACGTTCGCGATCACCGTCGTTGTGATCACCTGCCCGGATGCGCTCGGGCTGGCCACGCCCACGGCCATCGCGGTGGGCACCGGGCTGGGCGCCCGGCATGGCATTCTGTTCAAGGATGCCGCCGCGCTCGAAGCCGCCGCAAAGCTGGACACGGTGATCCTGGACAAGACCGGCACACTCACCCTGGGCGAGCCGAAACTGGTCGACATTGCCGTCGCGAGCGGAAGCGCCTTCGCGCCCGATCAGCTCCTCGCGCTGGCGGCAGCGGCCGAGAAAAGCAGCGAGCACCCATTGGCCCAGGCCATTCTTCAAGCGGCACAAGGCAAGTCGCTGGTCATTACCGAGGCGCATGGCTTCGAGGCCGTCGCGGGCAAGGGCCTGCGCGTACACGTGGGTGAGATCGGCGCGGGCCACACCGTGCTGATTGGAAACGCCGCGCTGTTCGCCGAGGACGGAATCGCCTTGAACGATCTCGGGCCGCGGGCGGCGACGCTCGCAAGCGGCGGGCGCACCGTCATCCACATGGCGGTCGATGGACGCGCCGAAGCGCTATTTGCTGTGGCCGACGCGCCCCGCCCGACGAGCGCCCAGGCCGTGCGCGACCTGACCGGCCTGGGGGTCGAGGTCGTCATGCTCACCGGCGACAACGCCGAGACCGCCGCGCGCATCGCAGCCGATCTGGGCATCACCCATGTCATTGCGCAAGTCCTACCCGGGCAGAAGGCCGACAAAGTGCGCGAGCTGCAAGCCCAGGGCAAGAAGGTGGCGATGGTGGGCGACGGGATCAACGATGCGCCGGCGCTGGCCCAGGCCGATGTCGGGATCGCGATCGGGGCGGGCACGGATGTGGCGGTCGAAACCGCCGATGTGGTGCTGATGCGCTCGGATCCAGTCGACGTCGCGCGCGCAATCCGGCTTGGCCGAGCCACGCTCGGCAAGATGAAGCAGAATCTGGCCTGGGCGGTGGGCTATAACAGCCTGGCCATCCCGGTCGCGGCCGGCCTGCTGTATCCGCAGTGGGGAATCTATCTCCAGCCCGCGATCGGCGCGCTGTTAATGTCCGGATCTTCGATCCTTGTGGCCGTGAACGCGGTCCTGCTCCGACGGGCGCGGCTAGACTAGAAGCCCGACGACTCATTTGGTAAGGGATATCCACCGGCTCCGCCGGTGGATATCCCTTACCAAGACTGATGACGAAGAGACATGCAACCGCGAATCAGACTCATCCTGGCCGATGACCACGGCATGGTCCGCAAGGGCATCCGCGAGTATCTCGAGACCGATCCACGGATGGAGATCGTCGGTGAGGCGACCGACGGCGAGCAGGCGCTGGAAATGGCGCGGACGCTGCTCCCGGATGTGGTGCTGCTGGACGTACAGATGCCGCGGCTGAACGGCATCGAGACCGCCCGCCGGATTCGGGCCGAGAAACTGCCCTGCGCCATTTTGATGGTCTCAGCCTACGATGATGACCCGTATGTGATGAGCGCGTTGCAGGCCGGCGCGAATGGGTATGTGCTCAAGACCGCCGCTCCGGCCGATCTGATCAAGGCCGTGGTGACGGTTCGGGCCGGCCGGCTGGCATTGGACGAGGGCCTGACTCAGATCCTGGCCCGCACCCTGAGTGCGGGCGGCCCGGGCGGGCAGCCGCAAGCCGAGGTCTCACCCCGCGAACGCGAGGTGCTGCGCTTGATGGCCCAGGGGCAGACCAACAAGGCTATCGCGGCCCGGCTGGATATCAGCGATCGGACCGTGCAGGCCCACATCGCCAACATCTTCGAAAAGCTGAGCGCCAGCAGCCGGACCGAGGCCGTGATGATCGGCATTCGGCTGGGCCTAATTTCGCAAGAGTGAGATGCAACGACTGCTGCGGGGATTCTCCGCCCAACTCCTGCTGGTCACGCTGCTGCCGTTGACCCTGGTGCTGTCGGCCGTGTCGTTTGGCGCGCTGGCCGCTCACCAACAAGCCATGCGCACGATGGTGGGCGAGCGCGACAACCGGGCGATTGTGGCCACTTCGATTGTCTTGAGCGATGCGCTGCGGGCGTGCGCGGCGCCAAACAACGCCCCTTCGGCCGATCGCGCCCGCGCCTGCCTGACCCCGGGCGCTCTGGATGCGCTGGTCAATCCGATGGGTGGCCAGCACCGGGTCGATGCCTATGTCTTCGACCGGTCCGGGACCGTCATCGTCCACACCAACCCCGCCCGGGTCGGCGCGAACGTGGCCACGCACGCAGGTGTGTTGCCGGCGTTGGATGGCCAGGAGGGCACGGTCTACCAGAACGATCCGGCTTCGGGCGAGGAGCACGTGGTGTCGTTCGCCCGCTTGCGCCTGGCGCCGGGGAGCGAGCCGCTCGGCGTGATCCTCGAGGAGCCCTGGGAGGCCGTCCTCGACCCGATGATGCGTTTCTCGCTGGCCGCGCCGCTCATACTGCTGCCGGTGGCCCTGCTGACTGCGCTTGCGATCACACTCGGGCTGCGCCGGATCGTGCGGCCGCTGCAGCAGCTTCAGGCCGCGGCCCAACGGGTGGAAGAGGGCGATCTCGACGCCCTGGCCCGCGGGCCGCATCGGGATGGGATTCAGGAGATCAAAGACCTGGGGGCGACCCTGGAGAAGATGGCGGCCCGGATCCAGACCGATCAGCGCAGCCTGCGCGCGCACGCCCAGGCGGTCATGCGCGCCCAGGAGAGCGAGCGCGCCCGCCTGGCCCATGAGCTGCACGACGACACGATTCAGAACCTGGTCGCCCTGGCCCAGCGCGCGCAACTGCTCAAGGCAATGCTGCCCGCGAAAGCGCCGGCCCAGGCCCGGCTGGGCGAGCTGCGCGATCACGCCCAGCGCATGATCGACGATGTGCGGCGGATCAGCCGCGGGTTGCGCCCGATCTATCTCGAGGAAGCCGGCCTGATGAGCGCGCTGGAGCGCCTGGCCCTCGAGACCGACGAGCTCAGCGCCCAACGTTCGCCGCCGGTGCGCGTCTCGTTCGAGTGCGCCGGTGACATCACGCGGCAGGCGCCCGAGGTCGAGCTCGCCCTCTATCGCATCGCCCAGGAAGCCATCGCGAACGCGCTGCGGCATGGCGATGCCCGGCGGGTGCTGGTCGAGCTGAGCAGTACCCAGGGGGCCTTGACGCTGACCATCGCCGACGATGGGCGCGGGTTTGATGT
>JAGOCU010000285.1 GCA_017998555.1 Thermoflexales bacterium | reverse complement strand
GCGCTCTCACTGGCGCGACGATCCTGGCCGCCGACCTCAGCCCGGAGCGGCTGCAGGCCGCCCAGCGCTGCGGAGCCGAGCGGGTGATCAATCCGCGCAGCGAGGATGTCGTCGCCATCGCCCGCGAAGTGACGGGCGGCGAGGGTGTCGATGTGGTGGTGGATGCGGTGGGGCTTGGCCTGACCAAGCGCCAGTCGCTGCACGCCGCCCGGCCGGGCGGGGCGGCAGTCTGGATCGGGCTGACCGACAACGCCATGACGGTGGACTCGTATGACGTGACCCTGCCCGAGCGGACCGTGCATGGCACCTATGCGGCCAAACTCGAGGACATGCAGACGGCCCTGGATTTGCTGGCCGCTGGGAAGATCGAGTATGAGAGCTGGATCGAGCGCTTCCCGATCACCCGGGCCGACGAGGCCTTCCGGCGCATGCTGGCCGCCGAGGGCAGCGACATCAAGGCGATCGTCCAACCCTAAGGGTTGACCGGTTAACCTTGGAAGCGAACCCCCGCCCCGGCGTACGCCGGGGCGGGGGTTCGCTTCCAAGATACAAGTCTGAGTTGAGGCCGAGAGCGGCCGCATCCGCTCGCGCGCCCTGACAATCCCGTCCATACTTCCGGCCCATGAAATCATCCCGCCTGACGTTTTCGGTCGTTCTCGCCATTTTGTTCGGGGCCGCCTTCGCCGTCACCGTGTTGGTCGGTGGATTCCTCCGTTTTGCATTTCGGAGCGCCCCCGCCTTTGGGGTCGCCCAGACCGCGGGCCAGATCGTCGGCGCCGCGGCCCTGGCCGGGCTGATTTTGGTGAGCCTGATCGTCGCCGTGAATAGCGCGCTTCAGCCCGCTCCGAATCTGCTGGCCAAAATCCCGAATGCGCTGCCGGCCTGGTTTGCCGGCTTCACCCTCGTGGGCGCGATTCTCATGGCCCTGAATATCGGAACGGTTGGCAACTTCATCAACGTGTGGATCGGCGCCGGCGCTGTCCTCATGGCGTTGTGCGTGGCCATCGCCTCCTGGCGCGCGCCGCTCGGGCCGCGGGCGAAGCGGGCGACATCCATCGGCTTGCTCGTCACGGGCGGGCTGGGCGTCGTGGCCGGACTGGCGACCGCCGTCGCCGGGGTCATCGCCCAGACGACGACGCCTTCGTTTGGCGGACCGGGCGGGGGTGTCGGGCCGGGGGGAGAAGCGCGCCCGGGCGGACAAGGAGGCCTGCCAGGGGGTGATGGGCGCCCGGGCGGACAGCCCCAGGGTGCCGCGCCAGGCGGCCAGACGGTCCCGAGTGGACCGGGCGGCGGGCCTGGACCGGGTGGCCCCGGGGGCTTTGCCGGTCCCCAGTCGATGGCGGCGCCCTTCCTGATCGCCGCGGTGCTGATGCTGATCTTCGCCGCGGTCTTGCTCTTCGTTTCGTTCCGCCAGTTCCGGGCCGCAGGCGTGGTTGGGGCGGCAGCGCCCGTTGCGCTGAACTACGGGCGTGAGACGGGCCGGGCCCTGGGCGCATCGGCGCTTCTGGGTGTAGTGGCCCTGGTCGCCGCCCAGCTCGTGCCGGTGTCGCGCACAAACCCGCCGGTAAGGACCGCCATCGCCTGGGACTCTGCCCAGACCCGCGATCTGGCCTATCGCGCCTGCATGGATTGCCACAGCAACGAGACCGTCTACCCGTGGTATGCCAGTGTGGCGCCGGGGTCATGGCTGTTGGCCTCGCACGTGGCCACGGCCCGGGGCGATCTCAATCTATCCGAGCTCGACGCGCTGCCCGCCTTCCGGCGCGCCAACCTGGGCCAGGACATGGGGATGCGGATCCGAAATGGGACCATGCCGCCGGCCGACTACACGTTGATGCACCCGAGCGCCGTTCTGTCCGAGGCCGAGAAGCAGCAGCTCATCGCCGGATTGCGGCTGAGCCTGGGTGGCGCTGTGACGGGCACGCTGCCGACGCGCTGATGCGCCTGTTTACCCGAAAGCAATGTCCCCGGCGAAGCCGGGGACATTGCTTTCGGAATATCTACCCATGACAAGCGACTGGAATCCCAACCTGTATCTCAAGTTCGCCAACGAGCGGACCCAACCCTCGCTGGACCTCATCGCCCGAATCGGGCTGGACAAGCCGGCCCGCCTCATCGATCTGGGCTGCGGGACCGGCAACAGCACCGAGGCTCTGCGCCGGCGCTGGCCCGCCTCCGACGTGACCGGGCTGGACAATTCGGCCAAGATGCTCGAAACCGCCGCCCGCGACTTTCCATCGGGCAAGTGGGTGCAGGCCGACATCAACGCCTGGTCGGCGGAGACGCCCTACGATCTGGTCTTTTCAAATGCCACCCTGCAGTGGGTGAAGGGCCACGCGACCCTCATCCCACGGCTTTTCGCCCAGGTCGCCGCCGGTGGCGCACTGGCGGTCCAGATGCCGCACTCGGGCAAGATGGCGGTTCGCAAATTGATCCTGGCGACCGCCGACGACTCGGCCTGGCGCGACCGGATGGCTGCCGCGCGCAACGCGACGGCGATTGAGAGCAGCGAGACCTACTACGATCTGCTCGCCCCGCTCAGCGCGCGTCTCGATCTGTGGGAGACCGAGTACATGCACGTGATGGCGGACCCCGACGCCATCCTGGAGTGGATCCGGGCGACGAGCCTGCGCCCGTTTCTTGACGCGCTGGCCGGCGCCGATGCGCGGGCGGCCTTCGAGGCCCAGCTCCGCGGGCGGATCGATGCGGCCTTCCCGGTTCGCGCTGACGGCAAACGCCTCTTCCCGTTTATGCGCCTGTTCTTCGTCGCGTATCGCTGAGCGCGATGATGTTCCGGAGATGAGATCCTAAAAACCATTGGCGAGATCAGCATCCCCGCGCTTCGCGCGGGGATGCTGATCTCGCCTGATGTTTTTAGGACGGCCTCTAGACGCTCACCCAGGCCACGCCTGTGCCCGTCTCATGCAGCCGCCCAGGGCTCGGGATGTGCGCGGCGATCAGGATCGCGTTGGCCGCCAGCGCCTCGCGGACAAATGCCGCCCGGCTGGCCTGGATTGCGATCGGTTCAGCCCAGGTGACCGCCCATTCGGGATGCTCGACTTCGATGGTGTGGTGATACAGATCACCCAGGATGAAGAGGGTATATCCGCCCGTGCGAACGCGCAGCATCTGATGCCCGGGCGACTCGCCGGGCGCGGCGACGATCCTGATCCCATGATCCAGATCGAGATCGCCGTCGACCGGCGTGAGCAGACCCGCCTCATGCAGCACGCCGAACGTTGTGCGCTCGAGGCTGGCGGGGTTCTGCCAGGCCTCCCCGCGCAGGGCGGCCTCCCAGTCCGGCCGGCCCAGAAACACCCGCGCGTTGGGGAAGCGCGGCGCGTAGCCGCCGTCATGCGGGAGCGTGGCCGCGTTGTAGTGATCCCAATGCGCGTGGGTGATGATGAGGTCGGTGATGTCGTCCGGCCGCTGGCCAGCAGCCGCCAGCCCGGCCATCAGCCAGGTCGCGTCCGGATCGAAGGGCGGCGGGCCGGGCGGGACCATCCGTCCGGCATCGACCAGAATCGAGCGCCCGTTCAGCGCGATGTGGACACACTGGTGTGGGACCTGCGCTGGCCGGGTGAAGACCTCGGCGTAGTCAGCCGGTCGCTCGGCCTCGGGCAGGGTGATCCATTCCTGTAACGCCGCATTCGCGTCCCCGATGTTGATGATCGTGACCTTGGCCGCGCCGAGTTCGAGAGTTCTTTTCAAGGGAGTGATATCCGCTTCGGAATTGGCCCCCGGCGCAGCCGGGGGCCAATTCCGAAAACTTCCAGATTAGCGCCGCACCATCGGCAGGAACGCCATCCCGCCCAGGTCGACGATGATGACGCCGCCGCCGAGCTCGCTGTCATACTCAAACACGCCGAGCTCGTCGAAGACCACGCTGAAGCTCTCGCCCGGCGCCAGCATGCCGCTGTCCCAGGCGGTCGTCCCCTCGGGCCGATACGGCTTGCCGCCGCGGCAGC
>JAGOCU010000284.1 GCA_017998555.1 Thermoflexales bacterium | reverse complement strand
ACAACCGCATCAATCCGGCGCGGACGCGAGGATGTCGCGCAAGTCGTGCGGAAATGCGCCTGAATACGGGTATTCGTCCCATCGGGCGACAAGCCCGGCGCGAACGGGGTTGTTTACGATGTAGCGCGCCTGCGAGCCGACATCACGATTGCTGCGAGTCACATGATCGTAGAAGTCCTTCTGCCAGGCGCATTGATACTCCGGATGCCGCCCAAGCCAATATCCACTCAGTTGCTTGAAGCCCGACATGGCCCGCCACGCATCTGCCAGTCCGTCAATGCCCTGAATCAGGACATGGGCATGGTCGGGCATGAAGCAATACGCGGGAACCTCACAATGGGTCGCCGCCGCGGATCTCCGCAGATGAGCAACAAACTCGGCCACCACATCAGCATTGGCGGGCGTAAACAAGTAGCGACTGTCGGCAACGCACGCCGTAAACGCCACGAGGACATATCCGCGATAGGCCTCGCGGGGCAGCCGGAAGGCTGCGCTGAATCCCACGGAGCCCGGGCGGGCGCGCAGACTTCAGGCGGCGCCTACATTTCGCCATCTTGCTCGCCAATATTCGAGTAGTAGTCCAGCCCCTGGGCATGCATCGCCCGTCGGTAGTTGACGGCCACCGCGTCAAAGACCAGGCGCAGCTCATCGGCAAGGCCGATGATGCAATATATTGCAATAATTAAGTACTATAATGTTTGATGCAATATGCATCAGCCTGTTCACCAATACAAAGCCGAGTTTTTCAAGGCCCTGGGACATCCCGTACGCCTGGCCATCCTCGATCACCTGCGCAAAGGGGAGATGAGTGTTGGCGAACTTCAAGCCGCGCTTGGACTGGACCAGTCGGCGATGTCACAACAGTTGTCTGTTTTGCGCAATCGCGACATTGTCATCGCTCGCAAAGCCGGCACCACGTCGTATTACCGTGTTCCGGATAAGACGCTGTTTGCCCTGCTGGATACCGCGCGAGAGATTTTCAACCACCGGCTGGTGGGAACCCAGAAAATGCTCAAATCGCTATAGCGGTCGATCGCCATGAATATCTCCCAGATTTTTCCGCTGCCGGGAATCCTCAGGCGCGAATTCGCCGGCTACGGCCTTGCCACATTCCAAAAAGACCTGCTGGCCGGCATCACCGTGGGGGCTGTCGCCCTGCCCTTGGCGCTCGCCTTCGGAATCGCGTCCGGCGCGACACCCGCCGCGGGACTGGTCACGGCCATTATTTCCGGACTTGTTATCGGTGGACTGTCCGGCGCGCCGTATCAGATCAGCGGGCCGACCGGGGCGATGTCGGCCGTCCTCATCGTCGTGGCGGGGCGGCACGGCATCCAGGGTGTGTTGGTCGTGGGTTTTCTGGCTGGCTTCATGATCCTGTTGATCGGCATCTTCCGTCTCGGAAAAGTCGTGTCGCTGATCCCGCGGCCCGTCATCACAGGCTTTACCAGTGGCATTGCAGTCATTATCTCCGTTGGACAAATCGACAACCTGCTGGGCATCAAGACGCCGGCGGCGGAGAATACTCTCGCGAAGCTGCTGGGCTACCTTCAGGGCGACCTGCCTGTGGCATGGCAATCAATCCTGTGCGGACTAATCGTCACTATCGCGATTTTCCTGCTGCCAAAAGCGATCACCCGGCGCGTTCCGGGATCGCTGATCGGACTTGTCACCGCCACGCTCATCGCCCAGTATTTTGGCTTCAGCCTGCCAGTGATCGGCGATATTCCCCAGACCATTCTGCTGGACGACCGGCTCAAGATCGGCGCCTCTATGTTGACGAGCATTCCCGGACTGCTGGTGCCAGCCCTGAGCGTCGCTGCCCTGGGCGGCATTGAATCGCTCTTGTGCGGCGCCGTATGCGCAAATGCGACCGGGAAGAAAATGGACAGCAACCAGGAGCTGATCGCGCAGGGGTTGGGCAATATGCTGATTCCACTGTTTGGGGGCGTGCCCGCCACTGCCGCGATCGCGCGCTCGAGCGTTGGCGTTTCAAGCGGCGGCCAGACGCGCGTGGTCAGCATCGTTCAGGGCTTGCTCATGCTCGCTTGCGTGTTCCTCCTGGGCCCGATCATCGCCCACGTACCGTTGGCCGCGCTCGCTGGCGTGCTCATCGCTACGGCCGTCAAGATGAACGAGTGGGAAGAGATTCGCTGGATGATCCAGCATGGCTTCAGATCCGCCATCTTCACTTTCGCCATCACCATGTTGGCCACCGCGTGGCTGGACCTGACTCAGGCGATCATTATCGGGATGGCGCTCAGCACGCTTGGTTTTGTTTTTCGCTCCAGCACGGTCACCGTGGAACGCAAGGAAGTTGACCTTGGGACGCTGCAGAAACTTGGCCACGCCATAAAAAGCGTCCATCCCGATATCAGCGTCATCTATGTGACAGGACCAATGTTCTTTGCTGCGGCCGAGACCCTGCGCGAATCGTTCGCCGAACATAGTGATAATCGTATGGTGATCCTCTCCATGAGAGGCGTGGCCCTTATCGATCTCAGCGGGCTTGAAGTCATCGAGGAGCTATGGAAACGACAGCGCAAACAAGGCGGCGAATTGATGCTGGCTGCGGTTCAGCCCGCGGTTCGCGCAGTATTGGATCGGTCCCGTCTCACCGCCGAGATTGGCGAGCAGAACTTCTTCTGGAGCGCCGACAGGGCCATCCTGGCAGCCAACGAGCTACTGATGGCAACCGCGTAAACCAACCCAACCACCGACAAACATATGAGGGTTGACATCGCGATTCTGCCCGAGCCTTCGACCCGCAACACGGTCAGCCGGCTCGTCTGGGGCCTGCATCGGCTGTACCGCATCGGACTGCGCGCGGCAAGGCACCCATGGCATGTCTCGCTCAAGCAGCCCTTTGAGGTCGAGGATGCGAATCTGGCGGCCCTCGAGACGTTCTTCGATGCGTTCGCCGCCGGCATCCAGCCGTTCACCATCCATCTGGATCAGCTCGAACAACAGTCATCGCCCACCTATCCGGGCGTGCTCTGGTTGGCTGCGCGCGAGTCGCCTTTACTGCGCGGGCTGCATCAACAACTCAATACCGAGCTTCAAGCGTTGCTTGGCGGCGCGCCCGCGGCATTCGATGGCCCGATGTTTCGTTTCCACATGACCCTGGCGCTTCTGGACGAAGAGGATATGAAAGCCGCCGACATCCCCCGGTTGATGCGCGATCACGCCCGCATCGCGCCCAATCTGGACTTCGAGTGCAACCAGCTCGCCATGTTCATCAGCGACACCGATGAGACTGACCGGACTGGATTTCTCACCTACAAAGTCAAGGCGCTAGGCTGACCGCATCTCCCTCGACGATCTCCCCGGGCAACTCGACCGTGGCGACAATCCCGCGCAAATGCAGGGCGGCTTTTGGAAAACGCGTTTCGATGCCGCGGATCCCCAGGGCCTGCTGAATCGCCCGCCCAGGACCGCGGCAGGGCATGTTCTCGCCCTCGACCGTAAGCACAGCCCCGCTCGTGAAGACCAGCCGGGTGCGCGGCACGAGCAGCGTCAAGGCGGGCACGCCCGACAGCTCGAGATTGGCTCCCAGCCACTCCGCCTTGACCTCAGGCACACCCAGTGCAAGCGCGATCCGGACAAGTTCCTCACTCGACACGAGCGAGACCTGGCGCTCGTTGCGGATGATCGTGCCCCGTCGATACCACGGCACCCGCGCATCCGCGCGGCGCGTCCAACCGGCGTGTTTGTCGCCTTCAAATCCGCCGAACAGAACCGTTGCGCGGGCAACGCGGGCGCTGACCAGCGTGTCGGGCTCGCGCGCGACAAAGACGCGCGCGACCCGGGCGGTGATGTTTGGATCGCTCACATCGCCGCAAACAGGTCAACGTGGTTGCCATCCGCGTCGTCGACAATCGCGTAACGCTGGCCCCAGAAGGCATCCCAGGGCGGCTTTACACCGCGATACCCCGCCGCGATCACCGCAGCATACAGGAGGTCAACCTCGGCCGGGT
>JAGOCU010000283.1 GCA_017998555.1 Thermoflexales bacterium | reverse complement strand
ACGCGATCGGGATGGGCGCGGGCACCCAGGCCCTGACCCAGATGATCGGCGGATTCGTCATCAGCCCGCCGACTGAACTCAGCACCACGCTCCTGATGGGCGCGGGCTGGGTGATCAATCTGGCCCTGGCCGAATGGGCGATCCGCAGGCGGCCAGCCCATTCAGCCCGCATGGCATCCGCTGTCGTTCCGCGTCGTCAGGCGGCCGGCTAGATGCCCGCTTCTCCAGGCCCAAAATCCTCCACCCCGGCAATCGTTGGGGTGGAGGATTTCACTGCCGGATTCGCCCCCACAGGCTCGAACCCGCGAGTCGTTGCTGCTACAGTGGGCTGAAGATTGCCAACACCGATTCTGCGCACCAAGCTCTTTGTCCCGCCGCCTCGGACCCAGACGGTCCTCCGACCCCGCCTGATCGCGGCGTTGAATGAGGGTCTGAACCGCAGACTGACCGTCATCTCGGCCCCTGCCGGCTTTGGCAAGACCAGCCTGGTGGCCGAATGGGTGGCCGGCTGCGGAAGGCCGGCCGCCTGGCTTTCGCTTGACGGAGAAGATGGCGACCCCGCGCGCTTTCTGACCTACCTCGTCGCTGCTCTGCAGACGCTCGCCCTGAGCGGAGTCGACGAAATTGCGGCGACGATTGGGAATGGCGTACTGGGTCGGCTCCAGGCTCCACAGCCGCCGCCATTTGAAGCGATTCTGACAGCCCTGCTCAATGACATCGCCGCCATCCCGCGCAAATTCGTCCTCGTCCTGGACGACTACCACCTCGTTGAGGCCAAACAGATCGACAGTGCCCTCGCTTTTCTGGTCGAGCATTTGCCCCCCCAGATGCACCTGCTCCTCACCACCCGTGAAGATCCGAATCTGCCCCTGGCCCGGTTGCGCGCCCGCGGCCAGTTGACCGAGCTTCGTGCCGCAGACTTGCGCTTCACCCTCGCCGAAGCCACAAGTTTTCTCGGCACGGTGATGGGTCTGAACCTCACGACCGAAGACGTCAGCGCGCTGGAGGCGCGCACGGAGGGCTGGATTGCCGGTCTGCAGTTGGCTGCGATCTCGATGCAGGGAAATCAGGACGCGCACCGCTTTATCAGTTCGTTTGCGGGCACCCACCATTTCGTGCTGGACTACCTGGTCGAAGAGGTTTTGCATCGGCAGTCCGAACGCATCCAGGCTTTCCTGCTGCGCACGTCCATCCTCGACCGCCTGTGTGGTCCGCTGTGCGATGCCGTCCTGCGCGATACCCCCGGTTCAGGGCAACAGACCCTGGAATTCATCGAGCACGCAAACCTGTTTCTCGTCCCGCTCGACAACGAGCGGCGTTGGTATCGCTATCACCAACTCTTCGCCGACTTGCTGCGTCAGCGCCTGCGCCAGAGCGCCGCCACGCTTCCACGGTCCTCGGTGGAGGATGCGGCCGAATTGCATGCGCGGGCCAGCGCATGGCATGAAGAAAATGGGTTGGAGCTCGAGGCCTTTCAGCATGCGGCGGCCGCCAACGATGTTGCGCGCGCCGAACGACTGATCGAGGGGAAGGGGATACCCCTGCCGTTTCGGGGCGCGGGCGCCGCGGTGCTGCGCTGGCTGGCATTACTGCCCACGACAACCCTGGATGCCCGACCCGCGTTGTGGGTGACGTATGCCTCGACCCTGCTCTTTGGCGGGCAGCCCACCGCGGTCGAACAGAAGCTTCAGGCCGGAGAAGCTGCATTGGCCGCCACGCTCCAGGGCGCCGCCCCAAGTGACGGAACCGCCGATCTGCTGGGACGGATTGCCTCCATGCGGGCGACGCTGGCCGTGATCCAGCACGATGTCGACACCATCATTGCCCAGTCGCGGCGCGCCCTGGCGTATTTGCGCCCCGACAACGTGCCGATCCGCACCGCCGCCACCTGGTCCCTGGGGTTTGCCTATCAACTGCAGGGAGACCGGGCGGCGGCGGGCGCGGCCTATGCCGAGGTCATCGCCAACGGCAGGTTATTTGGGAATTCCATCTACACCATTGCAGCGACGATCAACCTCGGTCAATTGCAGGAAGCGGACAACCAGTTGTCCCTGGCGGCAACCACCTACAAGCGCGGTTTGGAGCTGGTGGGAGACGGGCCGCAACGGATCGCCTGTGAAGCCCATCTTGGCCTGGCCCGCATCGCCTATCAGCAGAATGATCTGGAGGCCGCCCAGGCGCATGGGCAACTGTGTCTCAATCTGACGCAACAAATGGAAGGCGTCGACACCGTTGTCTCGCATGGCATATTTCTCGCCCGCCTGAAAATGGCGCACGGAGATGCTGCGGGCGCGGCCGCCGTCCTGGCCGAAGCCGAGACGTTCGCGCGCCAGCATGGCTACACGCATCAGTTATCCGCGGTGGCCGCCGCCCAGGTGCAGACGCTGCTTCAACTGGGCAATCTGCCGGCAGCCGCGCATCTGGCTGGGACGCATGGGCTGCCCATCAGCCTGGCCCGAGTGCGCCTTGCTCAGGGAGACGCATCGGCCGCCCTGGCGGCGCTCGAGCCCTGGCGCAGACGGGTGGAGATAAAAGGTTGGGCGGATGAACGGCTCAGGGTCATGCTTCTGCAGGCGGTCGCGCATCAGGCCCTGGGCGAAATCGACGAGGCTGCCGCCGCGCTGGGCGAGGCGCTGGCGCTGGCGGAGCCAAATGGCTTTGTCCGCCTTTTTGTCGATGAAGGGGCGCCGATGGCTCAGTTGTTGTCCGCAGCCGCCGCGAGTGGGATCAGGCCCGACTATGTCGCCAAGCTGCTGGCCGCATTTGATGCAGGGGAACAGACGCACGACGGCAAGTCCTCTCCAGAACCGAGCCAGGCCCTCATCGAGCCTTTGAGTCCACGCGAGCTGGAAGTCCTGCGACTCATCGCCCAGGGACTCTCGAATTCCGAGATTGGCGAGAAGCTCTTTCTGGCCCTGAGCACCGTCAAAGGGCACAATCGCGTCCTCTTTGGCAAACTGCAGGCCCAACGGCGCACCGAAGCAATCGCGCGGGCCCGCGAGTTGGGTCTGCTGTAGCCCGAACCGCCGAGCAATACCTCGCAACCCTACTTTGGTATCTATGCGTCGATACCGTGTTTCGGGCAGACTCCTTGCGCATCGCGCACGTGAGACAGACCGGTGGGCCGTCAAATGCGCGCGAAGTCACAGCCTATGTCCCGCAGCGTGCGTCCCCGGAAAAGCCGGGGAGGCACGCTGCGGGACGACAAACACGAAGGAGTACCCCATGAAAGCGATCGTTTGCGAGGAATATGGCTCGCCGGATGTCCTCAAGCTCAAGGACGTGGAAAAACCCACGCCCCGGGCCGATGAAGTCCTGGTCAAGATCCATGCGGCATCCGCGGCCGCGGGTGACTGGCACCTGATGCGGGCGGACCCGTTCGCGGCGCGCTTCATGTATGGTCTTTTCAAACCCAAATACCCGATCCTCGGCGCGGATGTCGCGGGTCGTGTTGAGGCGGTGGGCAAAAACGTGACGCAGTTCAAACCTGGCGACGCGGTTTTCGGCGACTTGTCCGGGTCTGGTTTTGGCGGATTCGCCGAGTATGTTGCCGCTCCTGAAAAGGCGCTTGCGCCGAAACCCGCCCGGCTGACCTTTGACGAAGCCGCGGCCGTCCCGGTGTCGGCCCTCACGGCGCTGCTGGCCCTGCGCGACCAGGCCCGTGTTCAACCAGGACACAAGGTGCTGATCAACGGCGCATCCGGCGGCGTGGGGACATTCGCCGTGCAGATCGCCAGGGCGCTCGGGGCAGAGGTCACGGCCGTGTGCAGCACAACGAAAATGGCATTGGTGCGCGCCATCGGGGCGGAGCATGTCATCGACTACACCCGGGAGGACTTCACCCACAGTGGGCAGCGATATGACGTGATTCTGGGCGCGAACGGCTTTCATCCGCTTTCGGCGTATCAGCGCGCCCTGACCCCGAACGGGGTCTATGTCATGACCGGAGGCACGCCGGCCCAGATGTTCCAGGCGATGCTGCTCGGGCC